>NZ_LFJT01000010.1:0-126005 GCF_001682645.1 Delftia sp. JD2 | reverse complement strand
TGTCCTGCGGCAGGACTGCAACCCCGCAGGCGGCCCGACGCAGGCGCGGGCATACGGGATTGGGGGGTGCGGGTGCAGGGCATTGCCCGCTGGCCTGAGCCTGGCGGTCAGCCGTTCTTTTGCAGGGAGCGGATGACGCTGGAGAAGTCCAGGGCGCCGTTGCCGGCGATGGAGTGCATGGCGTACATGGCGCGGGCCATGCCGCCCAGGGGCGTGGAGGCCTTGACGGCCATGGCGTTTTCCTGGGCCAGGCCCAGGTCCTTGAGCATTAGGTCGGTGCCGAAGCCGCCTGCGTAGTTCTTGGAGGCGGGGGCGTTTTCGTGGACGCCGGGGAAGGGGTTGTATTTTTCCAGGGCCCAGTTGCCGCCCGAGCTGCGTCGCATGATTTCGCTGAGGACCTTGGGGTCCAGGCCGTTGGCCACGCCCAGGGCGATGGCTTCGCTGGTGCCGATCATGAGGATGCCCAGCAGCATGTTGTTGCAGATCTTGGCGGTCTGGCCCGCGCCCACGGCGCCGGCGTGGAAGATGTTGGCGCCCATTTTTTCGAGCAGAGGGCGGGCGTGTTCGAGGTCGGCGTCGCTGCCGCCCACCATGAAGGTGAGGGTGCCAGCAATGGCGCCGCCCGTGCCGCCGGAGACGGGGGCGTCGATGAAGGCAATGCCTGCGGCCTGGGCGGCCTTGGCGACCTTTTGGCTGGTGGCGGCGGCGATGGTGGAGCTGTCGATGATGAGCGCGCCCTTGGCAATGCGCTGCAGCAGGCCGGCCGCGCCGTCACGGCCGAGGTATAGGCCTTCCACATGCTGGCTGGCGGGCAGCATGGAGACCACGGCTTCGGCGCCCTGCACGGCGTCTTCGGCGCTGGCGGCAATGGCCAGGCCTTCAGCGGCGACCTTGGCGCAGGCGTCTTTGGAGAGGTCGAAGGCCTTGACCGTGTGGCCTGCCTTGTGCAGGTTGATGGCCATGGGGCCGCCCATGTTGCCGAGTCCGATGAATGCGATCTGCATGTGCTTGTCTCCTGTGTTGTGAAGCTTGTGGTGTGTCTCAGTGGACCGTGTCGTCGGTGTACTTTTCGCCGGGATTCATGTCGCCGGTGTCCTTGTCACCGTTCGCGATGTCGGCGCCGCGTTCCTTGAGCAGGGAGCGCAGGATGCCGCGATGGCAGCGCGCCTCCTGCTCGCAGTAGCAGCCGATGGCGAAGGCGCTGTGCTGCGAGAGGGCGGCCAGCAGGTCCAGGGTGCGGCTGGCGGCGGGTTCGGCCATTTCCTTGCGGAATTTGCGCACGAATTGCTGCCAGAGCTTGTCTGCTTCGGCCTGCTGGCCGTGGTCCTGCAGCCGGTGCGATTCGAGCGCGGTGTGCATGGTGTCGGGCTGGGGCGAGAGTTCGGGGTACCAGACGTCGTAGTAGTCGCGGCTGGCGAATTCGGCCTTGGGCACGCCGCGCGGCGGGCGGCGCACGGTGCCTATGCGCAGGCCTTCATCGGCGTGGCGGGGGCTGCCTAGCTGGACGATGCGGATGGGCATGGGGCTCTCCTGCAAAGGCGGCTTATTCGTCGCCGAAGATGGGGTGCTTGCGTGTGCGGCGCCCGGCCGGGGCGGGCGGCACTGGCGGTGTCTTTGCGTCGGCGGGCGCGGGTTCGCTGGCCTGGGCCTTGCGCTTTTTCGGGGGCGTGGCCTTGGCGTGGGGGTTGAAGGCCAGGGCCTGGGCAATCCAGTGCTGCCACTGCTGGCGCGTGGCGTAGGCGGCGGGGCCGATGAAGAAGTAGCCGTCCATCTGGCCCTTGGACGAGAGCGGGCGCAGGCCCGGCGTCTCGGCCACGGCCGCGTGCTGCGAGGGCGGCAGGCGCACCAGCAGTTCGTCGTCTTCCACGCCCAGGCACAGCTTGCCGTTGACCATGAAGACATGGCAGCCGAACATGCGCTTTTCCTGCACGTCGTCGCAGCCGGCCAGGGCTTCGCGCACGGCGTCTATGAGGTGCAGCGTGGTGTCGGAGAGCGGGCGGGCGGGCATGGCGTGGGCGGGATGTGGATGAGTCAGCGGATCATGTCGGGCGCATCGCCTTCCAGCATGCGCCGCGCGATGATGACGCGCATGATTTCGTTCGTGCCTTCGAGGATCTGGTGCACGCGGGCATCGCGCATGAGGCGCTCCAGCGGGTATTCGCGGATGTAGCCGTAGCCGCCGTGCAGTTGCAGAGCTTCGTTGCAGACCATGAAGCCGGCATCGGTGGCAAAGCGCTTGGCCATGGCGCAGTAGGTGGAGGCGTCGCGCGCGCCGGCATCGAGCTTGGAGGCGGCCAGGCGCACCATCTGGCGCGCGGCCACGAGTTCGGTGGCCATGTCGGCCAGCTTGAACTGCAGCGCCTGGAAGCTGGCAATGGGCTTGCCGAACTGCTTGCGCTCGTGCATGTACTGCTGGGCCTGGGTCAGCGCGCCCTGGGCAGCGCCCACGGAGCAGGTGGCGATGTTGATGCGCCCGCCGTCCAGTCCCTTCATGGCGATCTTGAAGCCTTCGCCCTCGCGGCCCAGCAGGTTGTGCGCGGGAATGCGCACGTTGTCGAAGCTGATGACGCGCGTGGGCTGGCTGTTCCAGCCCATTTTTTCTTCCTTCTTGCCGTAGCTGATGCCGGGCAGGTCGGCGGGCACGGCAAAGGCGGAGATGCCGCTGGCGCCCGAGCCTGCGTCGCCCGTTCTGGCCATCAGCACCAGCATGTCGGTGCTGCCCGCGCCGCTGATGAAGGCCTTGGCGCCGTTGATGATGTATTCATGGCCCGCCAGTTCGGCCCGGGTCTTGAGCGAGCCGGCGTCCGAGCCCGCGCCGGGTTCGGTCAGGCAGTAGCTGGCCAGCTTGCGGCCGCTGGTCAGGGCCTCGCCCCATTCGGCGCGCACGGCGTCGGTGGCCCAGGTGCCCAGCATCCAGGTGGCCATGTTGTGGATGGTGATGAAGGCGGTGGTGGAGGGATCGACGGCGGCCAGTTCCTCGAAAACCATGGTGGCGTCCAGGCGCGGCAGTTGCAGGCCGCCGGCGTTTTCCGGCGCGTACAGGCCGCAAAAGCCCAGTTCGCCCGCCTTGGCGATGGCCTCGCGCGGGAAGATGGATTCACGGTCCCAGTGCGCGGCATGGGGCGCGAGTTCGGCCTGGGCAAAGGCGCGGGCCGATTCGGCAAAGGCGCGCTGGTCGTCGTTGAGTTCGAAGTCCATGGCTGGCTTGTCTCCTGCGTTGGGCTCTGGGGCCCTTGTTGTTCTGGGGGGGGCTTTCGGGGCCTGTGGGCGCCTGTCGATGCCTGTCGGTGCGTGCGGCGGTCAGTGCTGCAGCCAGCGCTCCAGCGCCTGCATGCGCTCCTGTGTCGCGGCCGTGAGGCATTCGTGGTACAGGCGCGGGCCTTCAGGCTGGGTTTCGCTGTCGCGCGTGGCGGCCTTGCAGCGCGCCGTGCGACCCTTGATCCAGCCGTTCTGGTCATGGCGCAGGCCCGTGCGCTTGCCCTGGGGCAGTTGCTGCATGACATCCAGGTAGCGGATGTTGAGCGCGGTGTCGGCCTCCTGGAAGGCCTGGACCGCACAGGCATTGCGGCTGGCGGCGGCGGTGGAGGCCGGGTCGCAGGCTGCACCGGCCTGCGCGTGAAGGGTCAGGGGCAGGGCGGCCAGGGCGGTCAGCAAGGCGGCACCCAGGCCCCGGGAGAGGGAGGCGGTCATTGGAAAACGCATGCCGCCATCATCCCAGAGCCGGGGCCTGCCCCGGATCAATCCAGGCCCGCCGACCCGTGCATCAGCGCAGGCTGATGGTGGTGTTCACGCCCTGGCTGGTGGTGCTGTCGTCGAACCAGCGCGCCGTGACGGTCTTGGTCTGCGTATAGAACAGCACGACCTGCTTGCCGTAGGGGCCCAGGTCGCCCAGCTTGGAGGCGCGGCTGCCCGTGAAGGAGAACAGCGGAACCGGCACGGGAATCGGCACGTTGATGCCGACCTGGCCCACGTCGATGTCTTCCTGGAACTTGCGCGCCGCCGCGCCCGACTGCGTGAAGATGGCCGTGCCGTTGCCGTTGGGGTTGGCGTTGATGAACTCGATGGCCTCGTCCAGGCTGTCGGCAGCCGCCAGGCACAGCACGGGGCCGAAGATTTCCTGGTCATACACGCTCATGCCGGGCTTGACACCGCTGAACACGGTGGGGCCGACGAAGTTGCCCTTGTCGTAGCCGGCCACCTGGGGCTTGCGGCCGTCCAGTTCCAGCTTGGCTCCATCGGCCAGGCCGCGTTCGATCAGGCTTTCCACACGCGACAGCGCCGCGCAGGACACCAGCGGGCCCACGTCGGTGCCGGGCTCGGTGCCGCCGCTGACCTTGAGGGTCTTGGACTTTTCCACCAGCTCGGGAATCCACTTCTGTGCATCGCCCACCAGCACGGCCACCGACAGCGCCATGCAGCGCTGGCCTGCCGCACCGAAGGCTGCGCCCAGCAGGGCGTTGAGCGTTTGCTCCTTGTTGGCGTCAGGCATGACGATGGCGTGGTTCTTGGCACCCATCATGCATTGCACGCGCTTGCCGGCCAGGCTGGCACGGTTGTAGACATGGGTGCCGACCTTGGTGGAGCCCACGAAGCTGATGGCCTTGATATCGGGGTGGTCGCAGATGGCATTGACCACGTCCTCGCCGCCGTGCACCACGTTCAGCACGCCGGGCGGAATGCCGGCTTCCAGCGCCAGCTCGCACAGGCGCATGGTGACCATGGGGTCCTGCTCGGAGGGCTTGAGCACGAAGGTGTTGCCCGTGGCGATGGCCATGGGGAACATCCACAGCGGAATCATGGCCGGGAAGTTGAAGGGGGTGATGCCCGCGCACACGCCCAGGGGCTGCAGCACGGAATAGGTGTCCACGCCGTTGGCCACGTTGTTGGCCAGCTCGCCCAACTGCAGCGAGCCGATGTTGGCCGCATGCTCCACCACTTCCAGGCCGCGGAAGACATCGCCTTCCGCGTCAGGCAGGGTCTTGCCCTGTTCGGCGGTCAGCAGGGCGGCCAGTTCCTTCATGTTCTCGCGGATCAGTTGCTGCAGCTTCAGGAAGATGCGGGCGCGCTGGCCAATGGGGGTCTTGCGCCAGGTCTTGAAGGCTTCCTTGGCGTTGGCGACGGCGGCGTTGACCTCGTCGGGCGTGGCAAAGGGCACACGGGCCAGCACTTCCTGCGTGGCCGGGTTGACCACATCGCGCCATTGGGTGCTTTGGGATTCGACCAGCTTGCCGTTGATCAGCAGCTTGACCGTGGGCGCCAAAACCTTGGCGGACGTGGATGCATTCATGGCTTGTCTCCTGTTGCGGTGGTGTCAGCCCGGCATGCGTGCGCCGGGCGTTCATCGCATGGTAGCTGTGCGGTTTTTCGCAAGCAATGGAGATATGTGCAGTATTCATGTGCGTTTTTGCACATGCTGGCGCAAAAAAGAGCATGGCCTGCGGCAGGCGCAGCCCATGCTGGTTCAGGCGGTCAGCGGCTCAGTCCGTGCCGGTGGCCGGCAGGCGGGCGTCGTCGGAAGGAGCCGGGGTCTGAACGGCGCGGGCGCCGGGCTTGCGCAGCGGCTCCAGCTTCACGCGGGCATTGGCGCCCAGGCCGGACTCCAGCTTGGCCAGCAGGCGCAGCAGCTCCTGCAGCTCGCCGTCTTCCAGCGGGGACACCAGGCGGTGGTAGGCCTGGTCCACCAGCGGCACGCTGGCGGCCAGAAGGGCGCGGCCCTTGTCGGTCAGCGTCAGTTCATGCTGGCGGCGGTCGCGCGTGCTCAGGGCGCGGTGCACGTATTCGCGCTCTTCCAGCCCGCGCACCAGGCGCAGCGTGGTCACCTTGTCAAAGCCCATGGCGCGGGCCAGGGAGCTTTGGTCGGAGCCGGGGGAGGCGTCGATCAGGACCAGGGCGCCGTACTGTGGCGGCGTCAGTCCCAGGGGGCGGCATTGCTCTTCAAAAATGCCGACCGAAATCTGGTGAGCGCGCCGCAGCAAAAAGCCAGGGCGCTGATATAGCGGCAGTGGTGCAGGCGTCATCGTGTCCATATGCGTCTAGTATTCTTGCAGAAGTGTCCAGTATTCATTCGATTTCCACCAATTGTGCCCATTTTGGTGCATGATTACCATGCGTTTGCATGCTAACTACAAAAGAGGTCTACATGCGAAATTTTGTTGGCAGACGGCAATTTTTGAAGACGAGCGGATTGGGAGTATTGGGTTTACCCGTAGCAGGTGCCATCGCCAGTACCGAGAGTGTGCCTCTGAAATTGATTGTGCCTTTCACTCCCGGAACAGGAATCGACACGATAGCGCGAACCATCGGACCTTTGCTGGCCAAGCGCCAGGGCCGGCCCGTGGTGGTGGAGAACAAGCCGGGCGCCTCTGGAAATATCGGCACCGAGGCCGTTGTGCGCTCGCCCGCCAATGGCCAGACGCTTTTGGTGACAGTGAATACCCTGGTGATGAATGCATCGCTGTATCCCAAATTGCCATTCAATCCGCTGACAGACCTCGAACCTGTGACGCTGACCAGTTGGGGGCAGTTGATTTTGGTGACGCCCACGGCCTCGGCCTATCAGACGGCGGCCGATCTGGTGAAGGCCGCCAAGGCCTCGCCGGGCCGTATCAATTACGCCTCGCCGGGAGTGGGCACTCCGCACCATATGGCCATGGAGCTTTTCAAGAGCACGGCCGGGGTGTCGATCACGCACATCCCGTATCGCGGAACAGGCCCGGCGCTGACGGACCTGCTGGGCGGCCAGGTGGAATGCATGTTCCTGCCCATTCATGTGGCATTGACGCATGTGAAGGCCGGCAAGCTGCGCGCGCTGGGCATTGGCAGCCAGCGGCGCCACCCGCTGCTGCCCGATGTGCCCACGCTCAAGGAGGCCAAGGCGGGCGATGTGAACGTGGATATGTGGTACGGCGTGTTTGCGCCGGCCGGCATGCCGGCGGACCAGGTCGATGCCCTCAATCGCGAGATCCGCGCGATTTTGGCGTCGGATGAAGTCCGGCATGCCTTCGCGCCCCAGGGCATGGATCCGGCCGGCAGCACGCCGGCCGAGTTCAAGGCCCTGGTGCAAAAGGACGCCCGGCGCTGGGCCGATCTGGTCAAGGCGCGGGGGATTACCGCCGAGTAGGCGGGACGGGCGCCCAAGGCGCCCCTGGAGAAAGCATGGAGAGTCAGCGGATGAAAGTAGCGATCGTGGGGGGCGGCATCGGAGGCCTGTGCCTGGCATTGGCCCTGCATCAAAGAGGCATTGCCTGCGAAGTCTTCGAGGCCGTGCCCGAGGTCCGCGAGATCGGCGCGGGCATTACCCTGCTGCCGCATGCCATGCGCGAACTCAGCGACCTGGGCCTGCAGCCGCAGCTGGAGGCCCAGGCGATCGAGAACCTGGAGAGCGTGTTCTTCAACCGCTATGGCCAGTTCGTCTACCGCGAGCCGCGTGGCCGCCATGCCGGCTACGAACTGCCCGAGCTGGGCATACACCGGGGCCGCCTGCACCGCGTTCTCTTCGAGGCCGCCGTGCAGCGCCTGGGCCCGGGTGCCGTGCACACGGGCCACCGCTGCGTGCGCGTGGACCAGTCGGCCCATGGCGCCACCGTGCATTTCGCGCCGGATGCCCAGGGCCATGTGCCGCCGTCCGCCACGGCCGACATCGTCGTGGCCTGCGATGGCGTCAACTCCGCCGTGCGGCGCCAGTTCTATCCGCAGGAGGAGCTGGCCTTCGGCGGCATCAACACCTGGCGCGGCGTCTCGCGCTTCAAGCCCATCCTCACGGGCAAGAGCTATTTGCGCATCGGCTCGGTCGATACCGGCAAGATGGTGATCTATCCCATCGAGGACAACGTCGACGGCCAGGGCATGCAGCGCATCAACTGGGTGGCCGAGATCCGCGACCCGCAGATGCGCATGAACGACTGGAATCGCGCCGGGCGCATGGAGGATGTGCTGGAGATTTTTGGCGGCTGGAGCTTCGACTGGCTGGATGTGCCGGCCCTGATCCGCTCGGCCGAGACCATCTTCGAGTACCCCATGGTGGACAAGGACCCCGTGGACCAGTGGAGCTTCGGCCGCGTGACCCTGCTGGGCGATGCCGCCCACCCCATGTATCCGCGCGGCTCCAACGGCTCGGCCCAGGCCATGCGCGATGCGCGGGTGCTGGCCGACCTGCTGGCCGCCGACCCGCAAGGCGACCCGCTGGCGCTGCTGGCCGCCTATGAGGCCAGCCGCCTGCCCGCCACCAGCCAGGTGGTGCTGACCAACCGCTCCACGCCGCCCGACTTCATCATCATGAAGGCCGACGAGCTCAGTGGCGGCCAGCCCTTCGGCCATATCGACGAGCTGATCAGCCAGGATGAGCTTCGCGCCATTGCCCGCCATTACGAGCAGGTGGCGGGGTTTGCGAATCCGCAGTCGCAGGGTTGAAGTGGTTGGGCAATGAGCTGGCTTGGCAGGTATTCAGTATTGCATCCCGACTCTTTTTGGGTCCCTGCCGGGCGGTTGTTTTTCGAGGCCGGGTTTCGGCCCGGCGGCCGACCTCCTTTCTTGTCGCGCGACAAGAAAGGAGGCAAAGAAACGCGCCCAAATGCCCGCGTCCCCTTCGCTTCGCTACGGGGCAACCTGCGTCGTGGCGGTTGCGGGGTTCGCCGTGAAACTCACTTCGCGCTGCGCGCTACGTTCAGACAATCACGGCGATTCAGTTGACGAAGCAGTCCTGTCCTTCGGCAGGACTGCAACCCCGCAACCGCCACGACGCAGGCGCGGGCATATGGGGAGGAGGGGCCGGGGTGCGGGGGCGACAGGGCGCTACGCCCCGTTGCTTTGTCTATTCGGTGCTCTCAATCCAGGCTGATGTTCGCCTTCTGGATCAGCAGCTTGTACTGGTCCGCCTTGGTCTTGGCGAATTTCTCCATTTCCGGCACCTCCCAGGTGATGGGCTGGAAGGCGAAGGTGGCGAATTTCTCGCGCACCTGCGCGTCCTGCAGCACGGCGACCACGTCGGCGTGGATCCTGTCGCGCAGGGCGGCGTCCACGCCCTTGGGCGCCAGCAGGGAGACGAAGGAGTTCACGATCAGGTCGGCGGGGCCGCCCGATTCGGCCACGGTGGGCACGTCGGGCATCTGGGCGATGCGCTGGGGCGCGGCCACGGCCAGGTAGCGGATCTTGCCGGATTTGTAGATGCCCTGGCTGGAGGGAATGCTGGCAAAGCTCCAGGCCGGATCGCCATTGGCCACCGAGGTATAGAGCTGGCTGACCTCGCGGTAGGGCACATGGGTCATCTTGCTGCCGGTCAGGAAGTCCAGCCATTCGCCGCCCAGGTGGCCTGGGCTGCCCACGCCCCAGGAGCCGTAGCTGACCTTGCCGGGCTCGGACTTGGCCGCCTTGATCAGGTCGCCCATGCTCTTCCACGGCGAGTTCGTGGGCACGGCCACGAAGAAGGGCGTGAGGAACAGCGGCGCCACCGGGTCGAAGTGCTGCAGCGGGTGGAAGTTGCGCTGCTTGTAGAGGTAGGGCAGGGCGGAGACATGTTCGCTGTCGAGCTGCAGCAGGGTGTAGCCGTCGGGCTTGGCGCGGCGTGCGGCTTCGATGGCGACAAAGCCGCCCCCGCCTGGGCGGTTGTCCACGGTCACGCCCTGCTTCCAGCGGGCGGAAAGCTTTTCGCCCACGATGCGCAGCACGGCGTCAGGGCCGCTGCCCACGGCAAAGGCCGTGATCACGGTGACGGGGCGCGTGGGAAAGCTGGCGGCGCTGCTGGAGCCTGCCTGTGCCCAGGCGCAATGCAGCGGGGCGATGGAGGCCAGCAGCAGGGCGGCGCCTGCAAGGGCCTTGCGGCGGGAGGGGACGGCGCCGAGGCGGTTGGATGGGGATGCTTTCACAGTCTGTCTCCTGTTGGATCTGCTTTTTTCACTGCTTGCAATGCCCCGGTCCTTCTGGCGAGGACTCGGGGCGGGGTAGGGCTGCCGGCAAAGGCGCGGCGGGGTTCAGGCGAGGTTCAGCCGGCGTCAGGCTGGGCCAGGGGCGCGGCCTGCGCAAAGGCGGGCAGGGCCGCGCAGGCCCTGTCCACAGCGCTGATCAGCGGCCAGCGGTCCAGGTCCACGCCAAAGCGGCGTGCGCTTTCGATCTGGGGCACCAGGTAGACATCGGCCAGCGTGGGTGCGTGGCCGAAGCAGAAGTCGCCGCGCTGCGTGTCGCGTGCCAGCAGGGCCTCGATGGCGTCGAAGCCGTCGGCAATCCAGGTGGCACACCAGGCGTTGATGGCGGCCTCGTCCGCACCGAACTGGCGGCGCAGGGTCTGCAGGATGCGGCGGTTGTTGATGGGATGCACGTCGCAGCCCACGATGGCGGCCAGCGCGCGCACCTGGGCGCGGTCCTCGGGGTCGGCGGGCAGCAGCGGCGGCTCGGGGTGGCGCTCCTCCAGCCATTCGATGATGGCCGGCGACTGGATCAGCGTGCGGCCGTCGTCCAGAGTCAGTGCTGGCACCAGGCCCTGCGGGTTGACCTGCTTGAACGGCGCCTGGGCCTGTTCGTCCACGCGCAGGTCCACGGGAAAGTAGTCAGGGCGCAGGCCCTTGAGGTGGAGCGCGATGCGCAGGCGGTGAGAGGTGCCGCTGCGGAAAAAGCTGTAGAGCTTCATGGTGGTGGTCTCCCCGGTCTTATTCGGGCTGGCCCACGGTAAGCGCGATCTCGCCCACGCCCTGCACATGGCCGGTGATGCGGTCGCCCGGCAGCACGGCGCCCACGCCTTCGGGCGTGCCCGTGTAGATGAGGTCGCCGGGCTGCAGGTGATAGAACAGCGAGAGGTCGGCAATGATTTCGCGGATGTTCCAGATCAGCTTGTCCACGTCGGACTGCTGCTTTGTCTCGCCATTGACGGCCAGTGCAATGGCGCCGGATTCGATCACCTGGCCCGGCATGGGCACGATCTCGCTGGCCACCGAGGACTGCTCCACATCCTTGCCCAGGTCCCAGGGCCGGCCCTTGTCGCGCGCCACCAGTTGCAGGTCGCGGCGCGTCATGTCCAGGCCGCAGGCGTAGCCGTAGATATGTTCATGCGCTTGGTCCGCCGCAATGCGAAAGCCCGCCTTGCCGATGGCCACCACCAGTTCCATCTCAAAGTGGTAGTTGTTCGTCTCGGGCGGGTAGGCCACGGTGGCACCCGATTCGGTCAGCGTGGAGGGCGCCTTGGTGAAGTAGAAGGGGCGCTCCACGCTCTTGTCCACCGGGCGGCCCATCTCGACGGCATGGGCGTGGTAGTTGCGGCCCACGAAGAACAGGCGGTTCACGGGCAGGCGCTGCGTGCTGCCGCGCACGGGCAGGCATTGGACGGGGGGCGGGGTCCAGAGGTATTGGGGGGCGGTCATGGTATTGGCGATGGGGGAGTAAAGAGACATCGGAGGATTCAAGGCCGGACTTCGTAGAGGCCCAGCTTTCGGTGCAAAGGAGCCTCGTCGGCCAGGAAGAGGAAGGCGGGCTCGCTGGCGCTGGCATTGGTCAGCGTGGCGGGCGCCCAGCCGGGCACGCAGCAGGTGTCGGCCGGGGCCAGGTCGAAATGGCGGCCCACGGCGGCCACGCTGGCGCCGCCCTCGATGACATGGAACACGCAGGCCGGCGAGCGGGCGGGCAGCTGCAGCGTCTGGCCCGGGCGCAGCATCAGTGCGTAGAAGCCCAGGATGTTTTCGCAGTCGGCCCCGGTCTCGGGGTTGGTGTAGGCCAGCTGCACGCAGTCCAGATCCGGCCGGTCGGCGGCCAGCTCCAGCAGGGCGGCGCGCGCGTCCTTCCAGGGGTAGCGCAGCATGGGGTAGGCCTTGGCGCTGCGGGCGAACACCTGCGTGGGTGCCAGGCCGCCGCGCGCATACGCCCGGTCGCCACGGCCGGGCAGGGCGGGCTGGCGTGGGCCGTCCACGTGGTAGGTGACTTCCAGGTAGTAGGCCAGGGGCAGGTCCAGCACATCGAGCCAGACCACGGGCTCGTCGCCGTCATGGCCATGCTCGTGCCACAGGCCCGTGGGCGTGAGGATCAGGTCGCCGCGCTCCATGGGGCATTTCTCGCCGTCGACCAAGCTCCATGCGCCCTGGCCTTCCACCACCATGCGCACGGCATTGGGCGTGTGGCGGTGCGAGGGCGCCCACTCGCCGGGCAGCAGCAGCTGCATGCCCAGGTAGATGGAGGAGCTGGCCTGCATCTTCTCCAGCCCATGGCCGGGATTGGCCAGCACCAGCACGCGGCGCTCGGCCTTTTCGATGGGCGTCAGCTCGCCGGCCTGCATGAGCAGCGGTCGGATGGCCTGGTAGGGCCAGGCAATCGGCTGGGTGCGCGGGCGCGGCGTGTGCGGCGGCATCACGTTGCGCAGGCTGGGCCACAGCGGCACCAGGTTGTTGCGCGTGAGTTCGTCGCGGTAGTCCTGGGGCAGGTCTTCCAGGCGGCCAAGTTCTTGCATGGCGGTCTCCTTGTGTTCAGTCTTCGGCGAGGCAGGTTTCGGCCTTCCAGCCGTACAGCCATTCCATGGCGTCGTAGAAACGCTGGGGCGTGCGGCCCTTCCAGAGGTCGTTGCGCACCAGGCGCTCCACAGCGCTGGCGTGGAAGATGCGGCCCATCTCGCGCGCGGACAGCACCACGCGCGCCGTGCGGGCAATGCGCGAGCGCTCGTACAGCCGCAGCGCCTGCGGCCAGTCGTTGCCGCAGTGCTTGAGCGCCTGGCCCAGCGTCACCGCGTCTTCCAGCGCCATGCAGGCGCCCTGGGCGATGTACTGCAGGGTAGGGTGGGCAGCATCGCCCAGCAGCGTGGCGCGGCCGAAGCTCCACTGGCCAGTGGGCTCGCGGTCGGCCGTGGCCCAGCGCTTCCAGCTTTTGGGCAGGTCTATGAGCTGGCGGGCGCGCGGGCAGCAGTCGCTGTAGTAGCTTTGCACCTCTTGGCGGCTGCCTTCGCGCACGCCCCATTCCTCCTGCTCGCGGCTGTGGAAGGTGACGACCACGTTGTACTGCTCGCCGCCGCGCAGCGGGTAGTGCACCAGGTGGTAGTTGGGGCCGACCCAGATGCTGGCCGCATTCCAGCGCAGGTCCTCGGGGAAGTCGTTCTTCTCCACCACGGCGCGGTACACCACGTGGCCGGAGACACGCGCCGCATCGCCCACATACTGCTGGCGCACCACGGATTTCACGCCATCGGCGCCGATCAGGGCCTGGCCCACATGGACCTGGCCGTGCTGGTCGCGCACGGTGACGGTGTCGCCCTCCTGCTGCACGGCTTCGATGCGGGTGCCCGTCAGCGTCTCGATTTGACCGTGGGCGCGCGCGCCTTCAAGCAGCGAGGTGTGGATGTCGGCGCGGTGGATCACCGCATACGGGTTGCCGAAGCGGGCGCGAAACGCCTCGCCCGTGGGAATGCGGCCGACCAGTCGTTCATCGAGCGCGTCGTGCATCACCATCTCGTCGGTGTAGACCGCGCGGCCACGGGCCAGCTCGCCAATGCCCAGCGCGTCGAAGGCCGCGAATGCATTGGGCCCCAGCTGTATGCCGGCGCCGATCTCGCCCAGCTGCGGCGCCTGCTCCAGCACCTTGACGGCGAATCCCTGGTGGGCCAGGGCCAGCGCGGCCGCCACGCCGCCAATGCCGCCGCCTGCCACAAGAACGGGCAGCGCCCGGGAAGAAATGCTGGTGCTCATGGATGTCCTGTGCTTCGTGGTGCGTGTCGCCAGCCTGCGGGGAAGCTGCGTCGCGAGTAATTAAACAGTATGCTGACGATGAGTGTAGTGTTGATTTGCATCAGGCCAGCCTGGGGTTTCCCTGGATGCAGGCAAAACGGTGATGGACAGCGTGTTCAGTTGAATCACCTGTCCGCCAGCCAACGCCAACGGAGGGGGCGGTTCATGCGAACATCTGCGCTTGCCCGCAGGGACACGGAAAAGAGCGCAATGGCCATGGACTACCAACCCGCAGAACTAGAAAACTACCCCGGCTACCACATCCGCCGCCTGCAGCAGATCGCGGTGGCCGTCTTCATGGAGGAGACCCAGGAATTCGGCGTGACCCCCGTGCAGTACGCGGCGCTGTCGGCCGTGCTGCGCCAGCCAGGCGTGGACCAGCGCACGCTGGCGCGGATGATCGGCTTCGATACCTCGACCATTGGCAGCGTCATCGACCGGCTGGAGGCGCGCGGCCTCATGGTGCGCAACACCAGCCCGGCCGACCGGCGCGTGCGCCTGCTGTCGGTCACCGCAGAAGGCGCCGCGCTGCTGGCCGCTGCCGAACCCTCGGTGCTGCGGGCCCAGCAGCGCATGCTGGAGCCGCTGCCGCAGGAGCAGCGGGGCCTGTTCATGGACATGATGGCCGTCCTGGTGCGGCAAAACGACGAGCTGGCGCGTGCGCCCAGCACGCTGGCCGCGCGCCGCGCCGCTGCCGACTGAGGCGGCCTCGACCCATGGATTGGGATCATCTGAGATTCTTTGGCGAGCTGGCGCGCAGCGGCAGCATGGCCGCCGCCGCGCGGCAACTGGGCGTGGAGCACACCACGGTGTCGCGCCGCATCCAGGCCCTGGAAAAGCAGCTGGGGGCCGTGCTCTTCGAGCGCGAAGCGGGCCAATGGCGGCCCACGGAGGCCGGCCGACAGCTGCTGGGCGTGGCAGACGCCATGCAGCGCGCCGCCGCCGGGCTGGAGCGCATGCCGCTGGCGGCCGAATCCGCAAGCCAGGGCCCGTCCGGCCTGGTGCGCGTGGGCGCCACCGAGGGCTTCGGCACCCAGCTGCTGGCTCCGCAGCTGGCCGCGCTGACGCAGCGCCATCCGCTGCTGAGCATCGACCTGCTGGCCCTGCCGCGCCTGCTGCACCTGTCGCGGCGCGAGGCCGACATCGTCATCTCGCTGGAGCGCCCCACGCGCGGCTCGGCCGTGGTCACCAAGCTCACGGACTACCGGCTGTTCCTCTACGGCCAGCGCGAATACCTTGCGCGCCGCCCGCTGGTGGCGCGCACCGAGGACCTGCGCCACCACAGCTTCATCCACTATGTGGACGACCTGCTGTTCACGCGCGAGCTGCAGCTTCTGTCCACCCTGTTCCAGCCCGAGCGCTTTGCCTTTCGCAGCACCAGCATCACCGCCCAGTACGAGGCCGTGCGCGCCGGCGCCGGCCTGGCCGTGCTGCCCGCCTTCATCGCCGACCGCGACCCCGTGCTCAGCCGCGTGCTGCCCGCCGAGGCCTGCTTCACCCGCACCTTCTGGATGAGCATGCCCTCGGATGCCCGGCAGGTTCAGCGCATCGAGGCGGTCTGGGGGTTTTTGCGGGAGGCTGTGCAGGGGATGCGGGAACTGCTCAGCCCCCGGAGTTGATGCAAGAGGGCCTAACTGCAGGCGGGGTAAGCATCAGCTAATAACGGGAGTCGTTATTATTGATCCATGATCCTCGATTTCAGATGTGCAGACACCCAGGCATTGATGCTTGGCAAGCGCGTTGCGCGGTTCGCCAACCTGGAGGCCGCTGCCATGCGCAAGCTGGTGCAGCTGAACGCAGCGACCTCCCTGGAGTTCCTGCGCATTCCTCCAGGCAACAGACTGGAGGCCCTTCAAGGAAGCCGCAGGGGCCAGTACAGCATTCGGATCAATGAGCAATGGCGCCTTTGCTTCGTCTGGGCAGATGGCCATGCCAGCCAGGTCGAGATCGTGGATTACCACTGAAAGGACTACAACATGACCCGCGAAGTCAAATGGCCGCACCCAGGAGAAATCCTGATGCACGAGTGGCTCGAACCCATGGGCCTGAGCCAGTACGCGTTGGCAAAGGCCATCGATGTTCCGCCCCGGCGCATCAACGAGATCGTGAAGGGCATGCGCGGCATCACGGCGGATACGGCGCTGCGCCTTGCGGTCTTCTTTGGCACGGACGCGCAAAGCTGGCTCAACCTGCAGTCCGACTACGACCTTGCCGAAGCCCGCGATGCCATGGCGGACGTGCTGGCGCGAATCCAGCGGTTTGAGCCCTCGCATCCCTGAGCGACCCCAGGGCGCACTTTGCCGTCCGCAGCATGATGCGTCGCCGGCGGTGGTTCGCCCCTGCCGCTATACTGCCCGCCCCGAATCTCGTCATCCGACAGCAGGATCCCTGGCATGCGCCTGAAAGCCCTTTTGCGTCCACTGGTGTACCTGAGCCTGGCGGGGCTGGCCGCTTGCGGCAGCAACCCGCCCAGCCCCTCGGCGGCCACGCCCGAGTCCACGCCCACCGCGCCGGGCACACCCGTGGCGCCCATCAGGATCGGTCTGGCCCTGGGCGGCGGAGCCGTGAAGGGCTTTGCCCATATCGGCGTCATCAAGATGCTGGAAGCCAATGGCCTTGCGCCTGCGGTGGTGTCCGGCACCAGCGCGGGCAGCGTGGTTGGGGCGCTGTATGCGAGCGGCATGAACGCCTTCGAGCTGCAGGAAAAAGCCGTGGCGCTGGATGAAACCAAAATCCGCGACCTCCAGCTGTCCTCGGGCGGCCTGCTGGTGGGGCAGAAGCTCGAAGACTATGTGAACGAACAGGTGGGCCGCAAGCCGCTGGAGCAGCTGGCCAAGCCCTTCGTGGCGGTGTCCACGCGGCTGGAAGACGGCGAGCGCACCGTGTTCGCGCGCGGCAATACGGGGCAGGCGGTGCGTGCCTCCAGCAGCATCCCGGGTGTGTTCCAGCCCGTGGCCATCGGCAAGTTCCACTTCGTCGATGGCGGCATCACCAGCCCCGTGCCCGTGGACGCCGCGCGCCAGCTGGGCGCCGATCTGGTGATCGCCGTGGACATCTCCAACAAGGCCCGTGGCAAGGCGCCCGAGAACATGCTGGGCGCACTGGGCCAGTCCATAGCCATCATGGGCCAGAAGCTGGGCCAGGCCGAGCTGGCCCGCGCCGACATCACCATCCGCCCCAAGGTGCTGGACATCGGCCCGGCCGACTTCACCCAGCGCGCCAGCGCCATTCTTGAAGGCGAAAAGGCCGCCGTGGCCGCCATGCCCCAGATCCGCGAGCGCATCGCCCAGCTGCAGGCCGAGCGCGCCAAGGCCGCGAAGCTGGCGCAGCAAAAGGCGGTCGAAGCCCAGCACCAGGCCTGCCTGGACCAGCGCTCGCGCATGCAGAAGCTGGCGGAGATGGCGGGGATGGACGGCGCCTGCGCCAATCCCAACCTCAACGCCAACCCTTGATCCATCACGGCTGCGCGCGGGCTATCCGTACACCGGATAGCGGCTGCACAGCTCCGTCACCTGCTCCCTGACCTGCGCCGCCACCTTGGCAAAGCGGGCGCCTTCCTGCGCGTCCAGCGCATCAAGTACATCGCACAGCCAGTCGGCCAGCTGTTCGCACTGCGCCTGGCCGAAGCCGCGCGTGGTGACGGCGGGCGTGCCTATGCGCAGGCCCGAGGTCACGAAGGGCGAGCGCGGGTCGTTGGGCACGGTGTTCTTGTTGGTGGTGATGTGCGCCTCGCTGAGCGCGGCGTCGGCGTCCTTGCCGGTGTAGCTGCGGTCGGACAGGTCGATCAGCATCAGGTGGTTGTCCGTGCCGCCCGAGACGATGCGGTAGCCGCGCTGCTGGATCATGGCGGCCATGGCGCGGGCGTTGGCCAGCACCTGGCGCTGGTAGGCCTTGAAGCCGGGCTGCAGCGCCTCCTTGAAGGCGACGGCCTTGGCGGCGATCACATGCATCAGCGGCCCGCCCTGCACGCCGGGGAACACGGCCGAGCTCAGGCGGCGGTTGAAGGTTTCGTCCTGTCCCTTGGACAGGATCAGGCCGCCGCGCGGGCCGCGCAGCGTCTTGTGCGTGGTGCTGGTGACCACATGCGCGTGGGGCAGTGGGCTGGGGTATTCGCCCGCAGCCACCAGGCCTGCGACATGGGCCATGTCCACCCAGAACACGGCGCCCACCTTGTCGGCAATGGCGCGCATGCGGGCCCAGTCCTTGTGGCGCGAGTAGGCAGAGAAGCCGCCGATGAGCATGCGGGGCCGGTGCTCCAGGGCGATGCGCTCCATCTCGTCGTAATCGATCAGGCCCGTGGCGGGGTCCAGGCCGTAGGGGACGATGCGGTAATGGCGGCCCGAGAAGTTGGACGGGTTGCCATGCGTCAGGTGGCCGCCCTGGGCCAGGTTCATGCCCATGACGGTGTCGCCGGGCTGGGCCAGCGCCAGGAACACGGCGGCATTGGCCTGGGCGCCGGCATGGGGCTGCACGTTGGCGTAGTCGCAGTCGAACAGCGCCATGGCGCGTTCCACGGCCAGGCGCTCGGCCACGTCCACGTTCTCGCAGCCGCTGTAGTAGCGCTTGCCGGGGTAGCCCTCGGCGTACTTGTTGGTGAAGACCGAGTTCTGCACCGCCATCACCAGCGGGCTGGCGTAGTTTTCGGAGGCGATGAGTTCCACATGGTCTTCCTGGCGGCGTTTCTCGCTCTGGATGGCCTTGGCCAGCTGCAGGTCGAAGTCGGCCAGGGTCAGGGATGCGTCGTACATGGGTGAATGGTTCCTGTATGGGGGCAAGGGCTGTAGGGAGCGATGGTCATGCAGCTGCCAGCTGGCCTGCGGCGGGCGCGCCTGCCTGCGCGGCGCTGGCCGGCTCCAGCAGGCAGGCCAGGCGGGCGACGATGTCGTCGATCTGGCGCTCGTCGCATATCAGCGGCGGCAGCAGGCGGATGGTGGATTCGCGCGTCACCGTGATCAGCAGGCGCTGCTGGGCCAGCGCGCGGCCCACCAGTTCCTGGCAGTTGCGGTTCAGCTCAATGCCCACCATCAGGCCCTGGCCGCGCACGGCCAGCACGTCGGGGTGGCCGTGCAGCGCCTGCTGCAGGCCGTTGAGCAGGCGCCGGCCCAGTTGCCTGGCGCGGCCGGGGATGTCCTCGCTCTCCATGATGTCCAGCACCGTGCAGCCCACGCGGCAGGCCAGCGGGTTGCCGCCAAAGGTGGAGCCATGCTGGCCGGGCGAGATCAGGTCGGCCGCAGGCCCGCGCGCCAGGCAGGCGCCGATCGGAATGCCGTTGCCCAGGGCCTTGGCCAGGGTCATCACATCGGGGGCGATGCCCGCGTGCTGGTGGCCGAACCAGGCGCCGGTGCGTCCCAGGCCGGTCTGGATCTCGTCCAGCATCAGCAGCCAGCCGTGCCGGTCGCACAGGCTGCGCAGCTGGCGCAGGTAGTCGGGGCTTGCCAGGCGGATGCCGCCTTCGCCCTGCACGGGCTCGATCAGCACGGCCACGATGTCGCCATGCTGGGCGGCGGCGTGGTGCACGGCCGCGATGTCGTCATAGGGCACGCGCACGAAGCCCGGCATCAGCGGCTCGAAGCCGCGCTGCTTGGCCGGGTTGCCTGTGGCCGACAGCGTGGCCAGCGTGCGGCCGTGAAAGCCGTTGTCCATCACCAGGATCTGCGGCCGCGCCACCTGCCTGCGGTGGCCGTGCAGCCGCGCCAGCTTGAGCGCGGCCTCGTTGGCCTCGGCGCCGGAGTTGCAGAAAAAGGCCGTCTCCATGCCGGCCAGGGTGCACAGGCGCTGGCCCAGGCGTTCCTGCCAGTCGATGCGGAACACGTTGGAGGTGTGCAGCAGCAGGCCGGCCTGCTCGGCGATCACGGCGGCGATCTCCGGATGGGCGTGGCCCAGGGCGGTCACGGCCACGCCGGCAATGGCGTCCAGGTATTCGGTGCCGTGCTCGTCCCACAGCAGGGCTCCACGGCCACGAACGAAGGACACGGGCTGGCGGGCATAGGCCTTCATCAGGCGGGAATCAAGGGGTTGCATGGCTTTTTGCATGTCAAGGTCCTCAAGCGGGGTCAGGGTTGAATCGAAAAGGGGGGCGAGGGGGCGCGTTCATGGCAGTGCCTGGGCCGCGGGATCGGGGCCGCCTGCGGGCCAGTAGAAGCTGTCCGGCTGGGCGCGGGCGCCGAAGATGGCCTGGCCCACGCGCACCACGGTGGCGCCTTCCTCGATGGCGATCTCAAAGTCGCCGGACATGCCCATGGACAGCTCATCCAGCGAGATGCCCGCCGGCGCGCTCTGGCGCAGCTGGTCGCGCAGGCTGCGCAGCAGCACGAAGCACTGGCGCACGCGCTCGGCCTCGCTGGAGAACAGGGCCAGCGTCATCAGGCCGCGCACGCGCAGCGCACTGAAGGCGGGCAGGGCCTGGACAAATCCCTGCACCTCGTCTGGCGGCAGGCCGTACTTGCTGGCCTCGCCCGAGGTGTTGACCTGCACGAACACGTCCAGCGCCCGGCCTTCGGCCTGCAGGCGGCGGTCCAGCGCCTCGGCCACGCGCAGGTTGTCCAGCGCCTGGAACTCGCTGGCAAAGCGCGCCACCAGCCTGGCCTTGTTGGTCTGCAGGTGGCCGATGACGGACCACTGCAGATCGGCCAGGTCCTGCATGGCCTCCCACTTGCCGAAGGCTTCCTGCACCTTGTTCTCGCCCAGCATGCGGCAGCCCGCCGCGTGGGCCAGGCGCAGGCTGGACTCGGGCTTGGTCTTGCTCACGGGCAGCAGGCGCACGCTGGCCGGGTCGCGCCCCGCGCGGCGGCACGCAGCGGCCATGCGCGCCTGCACGGTGGCCAGGTTGTGCCGGAAATCGTCCACCGTCTCGGCCTGGGGGTAGCGGCCGTGCTGGTCGTGGCGGGTCAGGGTGTCGGCGGCTTGGGCGGTGCCGCCGGTGGTGTCTTGTGTCGCAAACATGGTTTCAGCTCCTTTTGATGGCGGCATCGGCGGCGGGCACGTTGCCGGTGCCCGCCTCGCTGCGGGCGGCCCGGCGCGGCCACTGGCCGTTGAGCACGGCATGGGCCACCAGGCCTATGACCAGGCCCCAGAAGGCGCCGCCTATGCCCAGCATGGAAATGTTGGCTGCGGCGGCCAGGAAGGTGATCAGCGATGCCTCGCGGGTTTTGGCGTCGGCCAGCGCATTGGCCAGGCTGCCGCCGATGGTGCCCAGCAGCGCCAGGCCCGCCAGCGTGGTGATGAAGGTGGCCGGAAACGCCATGAACACGGCCGCCAGCGTGACGCCGAACACGCCCACCAGGATGTAGAACACGCCCGCAGCGATGCCCGCGATCCAGCGCCTGGACGGCTCTTCATGCGCCTCCTTGCCCGTGCAGATGGCGGCCGTGATGGCGGCGATGTTGAAGGCGTGCGAGCCGAACGGCGCCATCAGCAGCGAGCCCAGGCCCGTGAGCGTGACGATGGGGTTGGCGCTGGTCTTGAAGCCGTCGTTGCGCAGCACCAGCATGCCGGGCATGTACTGCCCGGTCAGCGTGATCAGGAACAGCGGCAGGGCCACACTCAGCAGGGCGTTGAGCGTGAATTCCGGCCGCGTGAACACGGGCGCGGCAAAGCGCAGCTGCAGCCCGGACAGGTCCACCCGGTCTTGCGCCAGCAGGAACGCCAGGCCCAGCGCCAGGATGCCTACCACCGCATAGCGCGCCGTCAGCCGCTTGAGCAGCACATAGGCCACGATCAGCAGGCCGGCCAGCAGCGGGTCCACGCTCATGCCGCCAAAGGCCTTGATGCCGAACTGCAGCAGGATGCCCGCCAGCAGGCCCGAGGCCACGCCGGGCGGAATCAGCCGGATCACGCGCTCGAACCAGCCCGACAGTCCCAGCACCACGAAGGCCGCGGCCGACACCACATAGGCGCCCACGGCCTCGGCATACGGCGTGGTGGCCAGGGCCGTCACCAGGAAGGCGGCGGCCGGCGTGGACCAGGCCGTGATGATGGGCTCGCGCGAGAGCCAGCTCAGCACCAGCCCGGTGACGCCCACGCCAATCGAAATCGACCACACCCACGAAGCCGTGAGCTCCGGGCTCAGGCCGGCCACCTTGGCGGCCTGGAACACCAGGATGAAGGTGCCGCCGTAGTTGACGATGACCGAGATCAGCCCGGCCACCACGGGGTGGATGAGGTCGCTGAAGCGAAGGGGTGAGTGTGTGTCTGATGAAGGCATGGTCTTCTCGTTTTCCTTGGGGGTTGGATTCCTGGCTGTCTGAAGAAAGGGGTATTTGAGCGCCAAAGTGGACTGAATGATCCATACACTTCGCTCTCTTGTTTCAGACCACTTTGCAATGGGCGCGCAGCGTTTGCGTCAGTACAATGGCCTGCCCAAGAGGTGCAATGAGATGAAAGGCAGCAGACCGCATGAGCAAGACCTTCGAGCTTGAGACCCTGAAGATCCGCATGGGAGATGCCGACCTGCGCCAGCTGGACCTGCACCAGCGGGTGCAGCGCGCCATGCGTGCGCTGATCCTGGATGGAGCTCTGCTGCCCGGCCTGAAGCTGCCGGCCACGCGCTCCCTGGCCGACTCGCTGGGCATTGCCCGCGACACGGTGGAGAACGCCTACACCCAGCTGCACCGCGACGGCTTCATCGTGCGGCGCCAGGGATCGGGCAGCTATGTGTCCGAGACCATCGGCACCGAGCTGCGGGGCCGGGCGGCGCGGCGCGGCCGCTCGCCCGAGCACGAGCGCAGCGCCCAGGTGGCCGCAGCGGGCAGGGCCGGTGCCGGCCTGAGCCGGCGCGGTCAGGCCATTGTTGAGGGCGGCGGCATCGCCGACCAGCAGACCATTCGGGCCTTTGCCACCGGCCTGCCCGAGACGCGCACCTTTCCCACCGATGTCTGGGAGCGGCTGCAGCGGCAGGCGCTCAAGGACTACCGCGCCAGCGTCCTGCTGCACGGCGACCCGCAGGGCGCCGAGCCGCTGCGCAAGGCCATTGCCACCTACCTCAACCTGGAGCGCGGCGCCAAGGTGGACGCCGGGCAGATCGTGGTGCTCAGCAGCACGCGGCAGGCGCTGTTCCTGTGCGCGCAGCTGCTGGTGGATGCGGGCCGGCCCATCCTGCTGGAGAACCCGGGCTACTTCGGCGCCCGCAAGGCCTTCGAGTCGGCCGAGGCCAAGGTCCTGCCCATCGACGTGGACGCGCAAGGCATACGCACCGACCTGCTGCATGCCGACCGCAGCGGCGCCACCTGCGTCTACGTCACGCCGTCGCACCAGTACCCCACGGGCGTCACCATGCAGCTGGAGCGGCGGCTGGACCTGATCCGCTGGGCGTTCGAGAGCGGGCGCTGGATCATCGAGGACGACTACGACAGCGAATTCCACTACGACGGCATGCCCACCGCCTGCGTGCAAGGCCTGGACAAGCACGCGCGCACCATCTACATCGGCACCTTCGGCAAGACCCTGTACCCGGGCCTGCGCATGGGCTACATGGCCTTGCCGCAGGAGCTGGTGCGCGCCTTTGTCCAGGCGCGCAGCATCATGGACGGGCACACGCCCCAGATCCAGCAGCTGACGCTGGCGCGCTTCATGGAAGACGGCCACTACAACTCCCACGTGCGGGCCATGCGCAAGCTGTATGCGGGGCGGCGCGAGGTCATCCTCGAATCCATAGGCAGGCACCTGGCCGGCATCGTCACCGCGCCACGGCCCCAGGGCGGCATGCAGGTGCCCTGCCTGCTGGAGCCCGGCTGGTCCGAGGAAGACACCATCCGCCGCGCCGCCGCGGCCGGCGTGCTGCTGCAGGGGCTCAGCCGCCTGTACGCGGGCGAGCAGAGGCAGCCGGGCTGGCTGCTGGGCTATGCCTCGCTCACGGCCTACGAGATCGAGGCCGCCGTGCTGCGCCTGGCCAACGCGCTGCGAAAACCCTGACAGGTTGGGAGAAGCCGGACGCTGCATGCCTCAATAGGGCAGGGGAAAGCGCCCGGTCAGGTCGGACACGCCTTCGTGGATGGACTTGAGCGTGCGCGCGTTCATGGTGCCGCTGCGTATGCCGCCCAGCGTGGCAAGAATCATGTCGCCGATCTCGCGGAACTCGTCGGCGCCCATGCCGCGCGTGGTGCAGGCCGCGCTGCCCACGCGGATGCCCGAGGTCACCAGCGGCCGCGCGCCATCGCCGGGCACGGCGTTCTTGTTGACCGTGATGCCGATCTGCTCCAGCGCCGTTTCGGCGGCCTTGCCCGTCAGCTCCCAGGGGCGCAGGTCGATCACGCCCAGATGGCAGTCCGTGCCTGCGGACACCACGGACAGTCCGCCCTGCGACAGCCGGTCGCACAGCACGCGGGCGTTGTCCACCACGGCCCGCGCATAGGTGCGAAAGGCGGGCTTGAGCGCCTCGCCCAGCGCCACCGCCTTGGCCGCCACCACATGCATCAGCGGCCCGGACTGCAGGCCCGGAAACACGGCGGCGTCTATGCGCCTGGCGATCTCGGCGTCGGCCGAGAGGATCATGCCGCCGCGCGGCCCGCGCAGCGTCTTGTGCGTGGTGGTCGTGGTCACATGGGCGTGCTCCACGGGCGAGGGGAACACGCCTGCGGCTACCAGCCCCGCCACGTGCGCGATGTCGGCCATGAAGATGGCGCCCACCCGGTCGGCAATGCGCCGGAACTCGGCCCAGTCCATCTGCCGTGAATAGGCCGAGCCACCGGCAATGATGAGCCTGGGCCGCTCCTTCAGCGCAATGCGCCGCACCTGGTCCATGTCGATGCGCTGGGAGCGGGCGTCCACCTCGTAGCTGATGGACTGGAACCACTTGCCCGACACGCTCACGCGGGAGCCGTGCGTCAGGTGCCCGCCCGAGCGCAGGTCCAGCCCCATGATCTTGTCGCCGGGCTCCAGGAACGCCAGGTACACGCCCTGGTTGGCCTGGCTGCCCGAGTGCGGCTGCACGTTGGCGTGCGCGCAGCCGAACAGCGCCTTGGCACGCGCAATGGCCAGGTTCTCCACGGCATCGGCATTGGCGCAGCCGCCGTAGTAGCGCACGCCCGGGTAGCCCTCGGCGTATTTGTTGGTCAGCACCGAGCCCTGCGCCTCCATCACCGCGCGGCTCACGAAGTTTTCAGAGGCAATCAATTCAATCGAGCGTGACTGGCGAATCCGCTCGGCCGCGATGGCATCCCAGGCCTCGCTGTCTGCCTGTTGAAGATCCAGTGAATTGATTTTGGGAAGCGATAAATCGTCCATGTCGCATTGGCTGTCTTGGAGGCGCTGAAGCACAGGAATCGGCAGCGTCCGGTTTATGGAAGGATTTGGAAACCAGGGCGCATCGGTAATGGGCAGTCTACAAAGTGCAGCGGCCTTGATTCCGACCATGTTTCAGCGGGTGAGCAGACCAATTAAGGTGGCATGCCAATGTAAACCGTTGAAAAAGCGGTCTGGTTCATTGTCGAAAATAGGTCTGTTTGAATCCATGCTCTCTCCATAGAATTCGCCGCCAGACGTTGAAAGTCATGAGATCCAATACCGCCACGAATTATTCGCAATCTGCAGCCGGGGAGATTGATTCAAGGTGGAATATGACAGAGTGAAGAAATCCATGACAACGTATCTGCCATCTGCAGCGACATTTGAAGCGCTATTTGCAGCGCCATTGGTGATTGCGGCAGATGGAGAAAGCGGGGGAGGGAATAGGCGATTTGACTCAGATCAATCAAGTTCAATCACACGGAGTTGAAAAATGAATCTCGATATCTCTCGGACAGATGACGCCGTGCGCGATGCGCTCAAAAAGCTGTCCCTGCTCTGGAAGTCAAGAGCGGCCGTGAATCAGGACCTGCCTGATTACTGCGGCTTGGCGTTCGACCCCGCCCGGCAGGACTTCACCGCCTCGCTGCTGCCGTTTCGCGATCACCAGGCATGGGTGGAGGCGCCACAGCACCTGCGCGACCAATGCCTGTCCTACGCCTGGGGCATCTACAACCTCAAGACCATCTACATCGAGTGCAACGTGGTCACGCCGGCCTGCGAGGACATCATCAAGACCCCGCCGCCCAGCGCCAACCGTGCGCTGCTGCAGGACGTCATGTCCCAGGCCCTGCTGGACGAGGCCCTGCACACCCGCATGTCCATCATGGCCTGCAACTACATCTACGAGATGCGCGGCCTGGCGCCGCTGGACTACGCGGACTTCAACCTCGTAGGCTGGCGCAACGGCGTGCTGGCGCAGTGCGGCGCGGAATGGGAGCGCCGCCTGGCGCGCTTCGCCATTGCCTGCGCCAGCGAGACCCTGATCACCGACTACCTCAAGACCATGGCCGAGGACCGCTCCATCCAGCCCATCTGCCACGAGGTCACGCGCACCCACGCCGTGGACGAATGGAGCCACTCCAGCGTCTTCAGCTCGGTGGCCACCGACATCGTCCAGGGCCTGAGCAACCGCGAGCGCAGCTACCTGCGCTCCATCATCCTCAAGACCGTGCAGATGTTCGCCAACAACGAACTGGGCGCCTGGTCCACCGTCTTCACCATGGTCGGCATGCCGCATGCGCGCGACATCCTGCACGACGTGGGCGACAGCAACGAGATCGGTGTCTACACCGACTCGGTGCAAAGCCTGATCGACCGCATCGGCCTGGCGGGCCGCAACCTGGGCGGCAGCGTGGCGCTGGTGTCCTCGGTCCTCGAGGAGATGCAGGCATGAGCGCCGCCCTCCAGGCAGGCAGCGCGCTGGCGCGCTGCGCGGCGGCACGGGCAGAGGCGGGCGGCGTCATGGTCTACACCCTGCGCGTGCAGGGCACCTCGGCGCAGTTCCTCGGCGGCTTGCGGCCCGGCCGGCATGTGGCCATCGAGCATGCCGACGCCAATGGCGCCGTGCAGCAGCGGCTGTACTCCATCACCCGATACGAGCCCTGCAGCGAGCACGACGGCGCCGGCCAGTTCGACATTGCCGTCAAAAGCTCGGGCCGGGGCAGCGTCTCCGACCACATGCATGCGGTGCTGCGCGCAGGCTCCACGCTGCCGCTCGGCCACGTGGCCGGTGACATCACGGCCGACCTGGTGCTGGGCCTGGACTCCCTGGTCATGCTGGCCGGCGGCATCGGCCTGACCCTGCCGCTGGCGCTGCTGCGCGAACTGGACCGGCTGCAGCAGCAGGGCCAGCGCGTGCCCCGCACCACGCTGCTGCTGTGCTTTGCACGCATGGCCGACATTCCGTTCCTGCAGGAGCTGCAGCAGCTGTACGAAACGGCCCCCTGGTTCGACCTGCGTATCCACATCACGCGCGAAGACATTGCCGCCCACGGCCCCTTCGTGCCGGGCCGCCCCTCGCAGCAGTCCCTGCTGGCGCTGGGCCAGCCCCAGGCGGTGGTCATCTGCGGTGGCCACGCCTTTGCGCAGACCTTCCGCGAGCATGCGCGGGCCTGCTTTCCCGGTGCCATACAGCACATCGAGGCCTTCACGCCGCCAGCCGCATCCACCGCCCAGCCAGGCGAGACCGCGCAGGCATGCCAGCTGCAGATCGCGCACAGCGGGCAGATTGTCCAAGCCGCATCCGGCAAAAGCCTGCTCGAAATCCTGGAAGGCGTGGGCATTGCCATCCGCAGCCAGTGCCGGGCCGGCATCTGCGGCAGCTGCCGCATCCGCATCACGGGAGGCAGTTCACGGCTGGAGGCGGACTTTTGCCTCAGCGACAGGGAAAAGGAAGCCGGCTATGCCTTGGCCTGCTGCACCTTCCCCTCGGCAGGCCATATCCACGTTGATCTCAAACCCGGCGCCTGACGGGCTCCGCACGTTCCAAGCCACCCTCCTGTATCCACCTGAGTTCCTCCCATGAAAAAAGCCATCGCGCTGCGCCACATCCACTTCGAAGACCTGGGCACCCTGCATGCCGAGTTCGCCAGCCGCGGCTACGAAGTGCAGTACGTCGATCCCAGCATCGGCGAGCTTGACACCCTGGACCTGGGCCGTGCCGACCTGCTGGTCGTGCTGGGCGGCCCCATAGGTGCCTATGACGAGGCGCTCTATCCCTTCGTCGCCCAGGAGCTGGCGGCCGTGCGCCGCTGGCTGGACAGCGGCAAGCCGCTGCTGGGCATCTGCCTGGGCGCGCAGCTCATCGCGCGCGCGCTGGGCGCCAGGGTCTACCCGCTGGGCGTCAAGGAAATCGGCTTTTCGCCGCTCACGCTTACCGATGCGGGCCTGGCCTCGCCCCTCGCCAAACTGGACGGCGTGCCCGTGCTCCATTGGCATGGCGACCAGTTCGACATTCCCGAAGGCGCCGTGCACCTGGCTGGCACCGCCATCGGCGCCAACCAGGCCTTCGCCGTGGGCTCGCAGGTGCTGGGCCTGCAATTCCATCTGGAGGCCGATGCGGCCCGGCTGGAGCGCTGGCTGGTCGGCCATGCCTGTGAGCTCGGCATGGCCAAGGTGGACCCGCGCACCCTGCGCGCCGATGCCCAGAAATACGGCGGCCTGCTGACCCTGGCCGCGCGCGATGTGCTGGCCGCCTGGCTGACCAACCTGGAGCGCAGCCGCTGAACCTGCGGCGCCGCCCATTCACCCATTTCCCCCCACGCCGGAGCCGCCGCTGCGCGGCGCCGGAATCTCTGTTCCCGAAAAAAAGGAGAGTTGAAGATGGTTGTCGTACTGTTCGAACTGCAGGCCTTGCCCGGCCAGAACCAGACCTATGTGGACCTGGTCAACAAGCTCACCCCCATGCTCAAGCCCATGGAGGGGTTCATCTCCGTGGAGTGCTTCCAGAGCACGCTCAACCCCGAGAAAGTCATGTCCGTCACCACCTGGCGCGACGAGGAAGCCGTCGTCCAGTGGCGCAACGTGGAAGCCCACCTCAGCGCCCAGCGCGCCGGCCGCGACAAGATCTTCAAGGACTACCGCGTGCGCGTCACCCAGGTGCTGCGCGACTACGGCCTGAATGACCGCGCGCAGGCGCCTGCGGACAGCATCATGGGCAAGGCAGGCAGCTGCCCCGTCAGCCACGCCTGAGGGCTGGCGGTGCCGCAAAGGCCCGGCTGATCCCCCTGCCGGAGCGCGATGCACGCCCTCGAGAGATGCCGGCAGTGACTACGCTGCCGGCGCCAGGCCGTAAAAAAAGCCCGCTGAATGCTCAGAGGGCTTTTTTTCGGAAGGCACAGATTCCTTCGCATCGGAACTCCACCGCACCGCACGGCATCCTGCGTGCCGCCGTGTGCAGCGCTTTCAGTTGCGAGCTGCCGCTGCCGCCATTTCGGCGAGAAACGGACCTTGGGCCGCTTCGGGTTTGCTTTCGATGAGGAAGTCGTCGCGATCCTGGTCCTTGATCCAGTTCGGAGGCTTGCCCCGGCCTGTCCACGTCGCTCCCGTGGCCGGATCGCGATACTTCGCCGGCGCACTGGTTTTTTCAGGGATGTAGGGGAACACTTGCTGCTGGGTGAACCCGAAATCGGTCACCAGCTTCTGGACCTTGGACAGGGCAGCGTCGGCCGCCGAGGTGCGGGCCTTGGCAATTTCCATGTCCAGCGCGGCCTTGGCCGCAAGGAGTTCTTTGAGGGACTGTGTCATAGGGGTGCGAAATTTTTGAAGCCAGATTATGGGGCTGTTCGGGCAGCCGCGTGGTGTCCGGATCATGCAGGCCGATGAAAGGAAGGCCGCCCGCCTGAACCTGCTGCCGAGCCGGGTGACCACAGGCCCGGGCAGGAAAGCCGGTCTTGCCCTCATCCGTGATCGCGCGCACTACCCCGCACGGCCGCAGCGATCACGTCAGGCGGAACGTCCCGCGTCACCACACGGCCCGAACCGATCACGACGACCTGTAGGCAACGACTGTGGCTACAGATGCAACCCCTGATCCAGGCTTCCGTGCCTTCTTCCGTTTTTGATTATTGCTGGCGCTTTTGAATAAAGCGTCCAAGGACACCGCCGACCAAGCCGCCGCACATCGCAGCCATGAAAACTGCTCTATCTGAAAGCCAATGAGAAGTAAAAACGAATTTCAACAGAAAGGCCACGATGGAAAATCCGATCAAGGCCCCCATTCCAGCAAAAATTTTTGAGTCCAGGAAGCTTGCGGCTTCCTTGTATTCCTTGGAATGACCGTTTGCTTCATAGATCAAGGTCGCTCCGCAGTTGATGCAGCGAACATCGGTCGCTTGAAATTCATGGCTACATTTTTGGCAGTGCATTTCTACTCCTATTAAGAATGCATTTCTGAGATGTTTTTAATTGAATAAACGCATGCTCTCAAGGGGCGGATCTCGCAAGCGCACCATGGCATCAATCAGGTAAGAGCCTTTATCTGCTCTAAAGCATCAGTGTTGGTGTTCGGTGCCGGCAGGCATCATACCGTTGTAGGTCTGGCTGGTGCGCATGCAGGCGAACTGTAGGTCGAGGCTGGGCATTCTGGGGCGGCTTGGGAAGAAGGAAAGGGGCAATGCTGTCATTGCCCCTTGGTCTTGAGAGGGCTCTAAGCTTTCAAGCTGCGAACGAATTCGCTCCCCACTTCGACTCCTAGAAGAGAGTCCACGGCCGCCACCCGCTTCAGCGCTTCGTCGGCGCTGAAGCCATTTCCCTCCAGCACGGCCAATGCATCGTTGTGCAGGGCATAGGCCAGGTGCGCTGCGATCCGTACGCTCGGATCCGCATCCACGTTGCTTCCCAGATATCCGCTCAGGAGAAGACGGATCTCGTATACGGCTTTCGCCAGGATTTTTGACTCATTGGTGCGCATGGGATGGTCCTGCCATGAATACTGGCGACTGTGTGCCGGAACCATGAATGTAAGTACTTGGGCCATCTACGGCCCGGCGTGATGGCGGGCATCAAGGCAAATTGCGCCGTACTTTGCGACACAATCCGCCTCTTGAATACCTCTGAAGGAGATGGCCTGTGCCAGCGCCCCGCCATTGGATCGAATTCGTTGAGGACTGGCGTGCCGAACCCATGGCCTACTGGGTGCATGCCGAGCAAGAGGTTGGGCTCTGGTGCCGCGCCAGCCGTTACCTGCCCTCGGCACCTGCTCACATTCCCCACAAGGGCTTTGCCGTTCTCTGTGTGGAGTTCGGGGCGCATGTACTGCGTTTTTCCTCTGCGGCTCAGCTCGATGAGTGCATTCGTGTACTTTCCATGAAACCCTTGCCCACATCGCGCCAGTTGTCCAACCTGCGCGTCACGTCGCTGGGGCCAAACGGGCATTGGTTGAGCCGGCTGCCGGTGGCGATCAAATCCGGAAAGGCAAGAGGGCGGGTGGTGATGGGGCTTGAACAGACGCGGGCAGCGATAGTAGGCAAGTCCGATGGGTGGACGTGCCAGAACTCGGCTGAGCGGACCAATGCCCTGGCGAGCTGACAGCATCATTACAACTGGCACAGACTGCACCGCAGCAGCGGCCAAGTCGCTCCGTGTCTAGGATCAAATCTCCAAACAATCGCTTGACGGTTCACAGCTGGTCCGGCCGAGTGGCGAAAGCTCGGCACTCCCCATCACCAACACCCAGGAGCTTCAATGATCATCACCACCACCCCCCAGATCGAAGGTCGCCGAATCACCCGCTACTGCGGCGTGGTCGCGGGCGAGGCGATTTTGGGCGCCAATGTGTTCAAGGATTTGTTCGCCGGGCTGCGCGACATCGTGGGCGGGCGGTCGGCCACCTATGAGCGCGAGTTGCAGCGGGCGCGCGAGATTGCGCTCAAGGAGCTGGAGGAACGTGCCCAGGAACTGGGCGCTAATGCCGTGGTGGGGGTGGACCTGGATTACGAAGTGCTGGGCCAGGGCAATGGCATGTTGATGGTGTCTGCCAGCGGCACGGCCGTGGTGCTGGAGTAGGCAGGGTCATCGGCCAAGCGGGCCAAGCAGGCCAGCGAAGTCAACGCGGCGCTGCGCCCGGCATCTGCAGGCAGCGGCCCAGCGCCCGCGCTGCCTCGCCCAGGCGCGGGCCGGGGCGGGAGACCACGTCCGTTTCGACCAGGTCCAGCGCGCAGATGCGGCCCGAGCGCACGGCGGGCATGCGGCTCCAGCCGGGGCGGGTGGCAAAGCTGGCCGATGGCGTCTGCGGCGTGTGGATGATGAGTTCTGGCTGCTGGCGCAGCACGTATTCGGGCGTTATGCGGGGGAAGGGACCCAGGTTCTGCGGCAGCACATTGCGCGCGCCCAGGCGCTGCAGCAGCTGGCCTATGAATGAGTCCGGCCCCGCCGCATAAGGCGTGGCGTCCACTTCGAAATACACCCTCTGCCCGGCGGGCGTGAGCGCAGCCAGCGCCTTGGCCTGCTGGTCCACCTCGGCCTGCATGCGCGCCAGCAGGGCGTTGGCGCGCTGCACCTGCAGCAGCTGGTCGAGCTTGTGCAGTACCTGCTCCAGCTGCGCCATGTCGTTGGCGTCCAGTGCCAGCACGGGAATGCCGAAGCGCTCCAGCTGTGCGATGACGGGTGCGGAATACGCCATCAGCACCACGTCGGGCCTGAGCCGCACGGTGGCCTCGACCAGCGGGGCAAAGGTGTGGCCCAGCTTGGGCAAGGCGGCCACACGCGCTGGGTGGTTGGAGAACTCGTCCACGCCCACGATGCGCTCGCAAGCGTCCAGTGCGCACAGCGATTCGGTCAGCGAGGGCAGCAGCGAGACGATGCGCTGCGGCACCCGCTCCAGGCGCACATGCCGCCCGCGCATGTCGGTGACGGTGTACGGCGTGCCTGTGCTCGCGCCTGTGCTGCCTTGGTTCGCATCCACCGCCTTTTGCGCGACGGCGCCGCCCGCGCAGGCCAGGGCGGCGATCAGCAGCAGAAGGCGGGGCAGGCGCACAAGCAGGTGCATGGCGGTCAGGGCAGAGGTGTCCAGCGCACGCTGACGAAGACCGTTCGGCCCGCGTTTGCATAGCCGCGCGTGGGGGCGTAGTCGCGGTCGGCGATGTTGTTGACCCGGGCCAGCAGCGTCCATTGCCTTGTCAGCTGGCGCTGGGCGTAGAGGTTGACCACGCCGTAGCCGCCCAGCTTGAAGGTGTTCGCCTCGTCGGCGTAGCGGCCGCTGTAGAGCTGCGCTTCGCCGCCCAGCGTCCAGCCGGCCGCCTGGGTGTCGGCGTTGAGCTTGAGCATGCGCTTGGAGCGGTAGGGCAGCAGCTTGCCGGTCTCCAGGTTCTCGGGGTTCATGAAGTCCAGCGAGGCGCCCAGGTTGGCGCTGCCCATGCGCGTGCTGCCCGCCAGCGTCAGGCCGGTGATTTCCACGCTCTGCCAGTTGCGGTAGCAGTTGCAGGGAAGGGCGCTGTTCCAGTCGTAGGTGATGAGGTTCTTGAACTTGTTGCGGTAGACCACGGCCGAGAGGCGGTTGGCACCGGCCGCATAGTGCAGGCCCGTTTCCACGTTGGTGCTGCTTTCAGGCTTGAGGTCGGCCGCCGCCTGGCCCGTGAAGCGTTCGTACAGCGTGGGCGTTCTGAAGGCCGTGCCGGCCGATGCCACCCAGCGCCAGCGCTCGTCGATCTGCAGGCCGTAGCCCAGGCCGCCCGTGGTCTTGTTCTGCTGGTCGCGCACCTGGTCGTGGCGCAGGTTGGCGTCGAACTGGTGGCGCCCCTCCGTCAGGCGCCAGCCGGCCGACAGGGAGTTCTGCACGCGCCGGCTGTCGGTGTTCTGCGTCCAGGCGTATTGCGTGTCCAGCCTGTCCTCGCGGCGCTCCAGGTCGATGTTGAAACGGTGCTGGCCCAGCGTGAACAGGTTCTGCAGCAGGTAGTTGGTGGAGCGGCCCTTGGCGCTTTCGGGCGACTGGGTGTGGCGGTCGCTTTGGCTGTCGGTATGGGAGACCTGGACCACGCTTTTGTAGATGGCGTTCCAGCCGGCCTGCCAGCGCAGGCTGCCGGTGGTGTTCTTGACCACGTCGTAGTCGTCGAACGGTGGCGGGCTCTGGTCGTAGTGGGTGCGCAGGCGGCTTTGCAGCAGGCTGGCATCGATCTGGTGGATGCCCGTTTTGTAGCCCGCGTTCAGGCCCAGCGAGGTGTTGCTGTAGCCATCCTTGTCCGGATTGGGCGAGAAGGTGTTGCCGGGGTAGACGTCGAAGCCGTCGCTGCGCTCGTCCGCCAGGTTCAGCCCATAGGTGAAGCCGTTGGCTCCGCCTTGAAATCCCGTGGCGAGCTTGCTGGTGCCCTGGTTGCCTATGCCAGCCTCGGCATAGGCGCGGGTCTGGCCGTCCGCCCGCTTGGTGAAGATCTGGATCACGCCGCCCATGGCGTCTGAGCCATAGATGGCGGCGGCCGGGCCGCGCAGCACTTCGATGCGCTCGATCTGCGCCAGCGGCAGGGTGGACCAGACCGCGCCGCCCTGCAGCTCCTGCGAGCTGTAGCGCACGCCGTCGATGAACACGGCAGTGTGCTGGTTGCTGGTGCCGCGCAGGTAGACCGAGGTGACTTGGCCAGGCCCGCCATTGCGGTTGATCTGCACGCCCGGCACCTGCACCAGCAGGTCGGCCACGCCCGTGGCGCCGCTGCGGGCAATGGTCTCGGCGTCGATCACGGTCATGTCGGCCGTGACGGTGCGCAGGGGCTGCTCGCTGCGCGAGGCGGTGACGACCACGGTATCGAGCTGGGAGGCCTGTGCGCGCTGCGCCTGTTGTGCCTGTTGTGCCTGTTGTGCCTGTGCTTGGGCCTGGCAGGCCAGCAGCGAGGCCGCAGCCAGGGCGGACAACGTGCGCAGTACGGGGAACGCCGAGGGCGAGCGAAGAGCGGCGCCAGGGGCGCGCGCGAGGGCGAGGGTGTGCATGGATGCGAGCCAGTTGCGCGCCAGCGACCCCGCCGGCACGGAAACCAAAAAGACCGGCTGCGCTGCATGCGCGGCCGGCCGCCTGTTGGCCGGTATCCAGACTGGTGACGCACTCGCCAAGGCCTTCCCGGGCTGTACGCCCAGTGGCACGGGTTTGGCGGGGGCCGGTGCCATGCACGCGGCGTTTCACTCACTGTTGCGGGGGCAGTACATGCGGGCGGCTTTATCTGGCCGCCCCATGTTTCCCGTTTAACCGCAGCCCCTGGGGCTGCTGGCACCAACGGCGGCGATTGTACGGCGGGGCGTTCAGTGCCGATGTAAAGCTTGCTTGACATGTCCGCGGATGGCGTCGCACAATGTCAAGCATCCTTTACACATTGCGAGAGACTTCCATGAATCAAACAACCGTCACCAACCGCCGCTACCAGAAGGAGCTGGGATTTGCGCTGCTGCTCTACATGGCGCTGCTTGTGGGGGCGCTTTTGCTCAGCGCCGACATGCAGGCCGGGGCCCTGCGCACGGCGCTGCTGCTGAGCCCCATGCTGGCGTTTGCGCTGGCCGTGCGGGCCATCGTGCGGCTGGTGCGCGATACCGACGAGTTCCTGCGCAAGTCCATGCTGGAGCAGCTGGCGATTGCGGCGGCGGGCACGGCCGGCATCACCTTCACCTACGGATTCCTGGAAATGGCAGGTTTTCCCAAGCTCAGCATGTTCATGGTGTGGCCCTTGATGGGTGCGCTCTGGGTGGCGGCTTCGGTGGCTCACTGGCTGCGCAGCCGATGAGCTGTTCCGCCAAAGTGCCCCTCCCATGAAAAACACAATCCGTGAACTGCGCGCCGAGCGCGGCTGGAGCCAGGCTGCGCTGGCGGACCTGCTGGGCGTGTCGCGCCAGACCGTGAACGCGATCGAGACAGGCCGCTACGACCCCAGCCTGCCGCTGGCATTCGCCATTGCCCGGGTGTTCGAGACCCGGATCGAGGCGATCTTCCAGGAGGGTTGAGCGCAGCGCTCAGGCCACGATCATGACCAGCAGCACCAGGCCCAGCAGGGCCAGGTAGGCCTTGGCATGCAGGGCATCGGGAATGCGGCCGATCAGAGGGGCCGCCAGCCTGATGCCGGTCCACGATCCGGCCGTCAGCAGCGCAAAGGCCTGCAGGTCCACATAGCCCACATGCCAGGGGCCCAGCCCCGTGCCCTGCGATGCCAGCATGTAGGCAGCGGTGCCCGCCACGGCCATGGGCAGGGACAGCGGGCTGGCCATGGCCGTGGCCGCCGCCATGCTGGCGCCGCGCCGGCGCATCAGCGGCACGGTCATCACGCTGCCGCCCACGCCCAGGAAGGCCGCGATCGCACCAATGGCCAGGCCCGCCGTGGCCGCCGCCCGCCGGCCCATGGGCTGCATGCCGGCGGCGGTGCCGTGCACGAAGCCCGGGCGCAGCAGCGCGTCGGCGATGGTCAGGGCCAGGTAGGCGATGAAGGCCCAGCGCACCCAGTCGCCGCTGATCCAGGTGGCGGCCGCCGCGCCCGCCACGGCGCCGGCCGCGATGAAGCCAGCCAGTGGCCGTACCTGATCCCAGGGCAGGGCGCCCGCGCGGTGCTGGCGCAGCGTGGCCATGGAGGCGCCGAAAATCATCACGCAGGTGGAGGTGGCCACGGCAATGTGCATGGCAGCCTGGCCAACGGCGGAGTCCGCGCCGTGTATGGAGGTCAGCAGCGCATAGAGCAGCGGAACGGCCACGAAGCCGCCGCCAAAGCCGAATAGCACGGTGGTCACGCCGGCAAGCACACCGAAAGCCAGCAGCAGGAGAGGGAACACAGACAGTCCTTTGGAAAAAACGAGCAAGGACTGAACCTTAGGATGCCGCGGTTTGGCCTGCTTTCGCGGATAGGTCAATAATCCTCGAATTCCTGCCAAAGCCTGTTGGCTGTTTTCCGGACATTCCCATGCTCAACATCCCGCTGCATTCCGTGGACGCCGTGGCGCGCGATGTGCTGGCCATCGGCACCGACTACACGCCTGGCACGCTGCTGCCCACGCACAGCCACCGGCGTGCCCAGTTTCTCTACGGGATGAGCGGGCTGATGGAAGTGGAAACCGACGACGGCGCCTGGACCATCCCGCCCTACAGCGGCGTGTGGATTCCGGCCAGCAAGCCGCACAGCGTGCGCATGCAGGGCGTGAGCACGCGCAGCCTGTACATCGAACCGGCTGCTGCGCCCCGCCCGGGTGTGCACTGCGAGGCCCTGGTCGTCACCCCGCTGCTGCACCAGCTGCTGCTGTCCTGCGCCGACCTGCCGGCGCTGTACGACGAAGCGGGCCGCGACGGCGCCCTGGTCACGCTGGTGCTGCACGAGCTGGCCTCGGCCCGCAGCCTGCCGCTGTTCGCGCCCATTCCCCGCGATGAAAAGCTGGCCGCCCTGTGCAAGCAGTTCCTGGCCCAGCCCAGCATCCGCGCCACGCCCCAGGATTGGGCGCAAGCGCTGAACAAGAGCCTGCGCACCTTCAGCCGGTTTTTCCAGCAGCACACAGGCATGGCCTTTGGCGCCTGGCGCCAGCAGGCCTGCCTGCTGGCGGCGGTGTCGCGTCTGTCTGCGGGCGCCTCGGTCACGCAGGTGGCGCTGGATTTGGGCTATGACAGCCCCAGCGCGTTTTCCACCATGTTCCGCAAGGCATTGGGCCGGGTGCCTTCGGAGCTGGTGAGCCGGGTCTAGGCGGGAACGCTGGCCTGGGCAGCCGTCTCCCGTGTCATGGCCCAGAACACCAGGGCCGCCAGGCTGAATCCCGCCCCCGCAACGCAGACCCCGTGCCAGCCAAACCGCGCGTAGGCATTGGTGGCAATCAGCGCCCCCAGCCCGCTGCCCACGGCATAGAACAGCATGTACAGGCCCACCAGCCGGCTGTGCGCCTGCGGGTTGCTGCGAAAGATCAGGCTCTGGTTGGTCACATGCAGGGCCTGGCCGCCCAGGTCCAGCAGCACGATGCCGGCAACCAGCGCCCACAGCGACTGCTCCAGCAGCGCAATCGGCGCCCAGGCCAGCAGCAGGATCACCAGCGCGCCCAGGCTGGTGCGCTGCGCGAAACCCTGGTCGGCCCAGTGCCCGGCACGGGCTGCTGCCAGTGCGCCCACCACGCCGGCCAGGCCAAAGGCGCCGATGGCCGTGAGCGACAGGCTGTAGGGCGGTGCGCTCAGCGGCAGGACCAGGGCGCTCCAGAAGATATTGAAGGTGGCAAACATCAGCAGGGCCAGCATGCCGCGTGTGCGCAGCATGCGATCCTGGCGCAGCAGCTGGAGCATGGAGGCGAGCAGCTGCGTGTAGCTGGGTGCATGCAAGGGCACCGCCAGCCGGGGCAGTTGCCGCCACAGGGGCCAGGCCAGGGCCAGCATCAGCAGGGCCGAGCAGGCATAGACGCCACGCCAGCCAGCCACGTCACCCACGGCGCCGGCAAACACGCGCGCCAAAAGCAGGCCGATGAAAACCCCGCCCTGGGCCGCGCCCACCACGCGCCCGCGCTCATGCGCCTGGCTGGCGCTGGCCGCATAGGCGATCAGCCCCTGCGTCATGGCCGTGCCCAGCAGGCCCACGGCCAGCATGCCCGCCAGCAGCAGAACGGCCGAACGCGCGGTGCTGACGGCCGCCAGGGCCAGCACCAGGCCCAGCAACTGCAAAAGCATGAGCCGCCGCCGCTCCAGCCGGTCGCCCAGTGGCACCAGCAGCACCAGCGCCAGCGCGCAGCCGGCCTGCGTGGCGGTGACCACGCCGCCCACTGCCGCATGGCTGATGCCGAAGTCGGCCGCCAGCGCCTCCAGCAGCGGCTGGGCGTAGTAGACATTGGCCACGCTCAGGCCGCTGGCAGCGGCGAACAGCAGCACCAGGCTGCGCGGCATGCGGACCGTGTCCGGAGCAGGGAAGGCGTTCATGGGTTGAATCCGGTTGCAAAACAAAACTGGTTGGATGCTAGTTGAACCAGTTTTGAAATGCAACCACAATGACGTCATGAAAGAAGACACCCGTCCTGACACACCGCAGCCCTGTCCGGTGGCCCGCTCCCTGGATGTGATCGGCGACCGCTGGTCGCTGCTCATCGTGCGCGATGCCTTCGATGGCATCAGCCGCTTTGGCGATTTCCAGCGCAGCCTGGGTGCGGCCCGCAATATCCTGGCCGACCGGCTGCGCCGGCTGGTGGAGGCCGGCATCCTCGAAACCCGTCCGGCCGCAGAAGGCTCGGCCTACCTGGAATACGTACTCACGGCCCAGGGCCTTGAGTTGTTTCCGGTGATCGTGGCGTTGCGGCAATGGGGCGAAGGCCATCTGTTCGCGCCGGGCGAGGCGCATTCGCTGCTGCTGGACCGCCAGACCGGCCAGCCTGTCGCGCCCATGCTGCCGCGCAGCGGGAATGGCCGGGCCTTGCTGCCGGGCCAGACCGTGGTTCAGAAAATCGATTGATGGATATCCATGCTCTCTGCCTTCGTATCACTCATCTACGTACAGATTTCTCCCGAGCGCCTGACGCTGAAGGATCCGAAGACCGGGCAGACCCTGTCGGAGGTTCCCGAGCTGGCCCTGAGTCCGCCGCCCCGGCGCCGGATTCTCGCGGCCGGCCCGCAGGCCAGGCTCGCGGCTGCATCGGAGCCTGCCGAAGTCGTCAATCCCTTCGCCCACCCGCGTTCGCTGATATCGGACTTCATCCTGGCCGAGCAGCTTCTGAAGTACCAGCTCAGGCGCATGCATCGGCGTGCCTGGCTGGCGGCCTCCCCGCACATCGTCATCCATCCGCTCGGCGACCCCGAGGGCGGATTCACCCAGGTGGAATTGAGGGCCTTGCGCGAGCTGGCCAACGCGGCCGGCGCCTCGAAGGTGAATGTCTGGACAGGCCGGCCCTTGACAGACGAGGAATTGCTGACGCGCAAGCCCCCTGCGCAGGGCGGTGTCTGGGAGTGAGGCTTTGCTCTTCGCCATGAAAAAAGCGCCCGTCACAACGGGCGCTTTGTCTGGGTCAGCGCAAGGGCCGGCAACGGGCCATCAGAACCGCGCCGTCATCCCCACGAAGTAGGTACGGCCGCCGTTGTCATAGTTGGCGCCGATGGTGCGGGTTTCCTTGTCGGCCAGGTTGATGATGCCGGCGCGCAGGGTCAGGGTGTCGGTCACGTTGTAGTTCATGGACACGTCAAAGGTCGTATAGGCCTTGGCGAAGGTGGTGGCCGTGCCCGTGGTCACGACTTCCTTGCCCACGTGGCGCGCGCTGAACATGGCGGACCAGCCCTGGCGGATCTGCCACTGCAGCGACGAGTAGATGGACAGCTCGGGCACGGCCAGCAGCGAGGCGCCCGTGCTCAGGTTCTTGGACTCGAACATCTTGGTGATGTTGGTGTTCCAGGTCAGGCCCTTGGCCAGGGGAACGTTCACGAAGCCTTCCAGGCCGCGCGTGCGGGCACGCTGGGCGTTGGCCATGCGGGTCCACCAGAAGCCGTTGTAGAAGCCCAGCGGCTGGTAGTCGATCTTGTTCTTGAAGTTGGTGTGGAAGTAGGTGGCACCCAGCGCCCAGCCATTGCGGTCCCAGCTCGTGCCCAGCTCGAAGTTGGTGCTGGTCTCGGGCTGCAGGTCGGGGTTGCCGGCCATGTAGCAGCCGCGCGTGCCGTCGGCGTTGACGCTGGTGTTGGTCCAGCCCATGCCGGCCAGGCTGCGGCAGCCGTTGCCCCCGGATTGCGTGGCGGCGCTGGCCGAGTTTTCCTTCAGGTTGGGCGCACGGAAGCCGCGCGAGACGCCGCCGCGCACCGTCCACTCCGAGGCCGGGTGGTAGACCAGGTAGGCGCGCGGGCTCCAGTTGTTGCCGTACTTCTGATGGTGGTCCATGCGCAGGCCCAGCGTCAGCGCCAGGTTCTCGCGCAGGAAGATCTGGTCCTCGCCGAACAGCGCCCAGGTGGTGGCGCTCAGGCCCGAGCCCGAGACCGGGCGCCCCGCGTAGTCGATGGGAGCCAGGCCGATGGTGTCGCGGTTGTCCAGCGACTCGCGGCGCCACTGCATGCCCAGCGTCATGGCCTGATCCAGGCCCCACAGCTTCAACGGCTTGTCGATGCGGCCGTCCAGCGTGGTTTCCTTGGAGTTGTTGCCGATGGTGTCGCCCTTGTCCTCGTACTTGTTGTGCACGAGGTTGAGCTTGGAGGTCAGGTCGCCCCAGCGACCGTCATGGCTGAGGCCGAACTTGGTCTGCTCCAGCTTGCTCAGGCCCCAGGGATAGACCACCTGGTCGCCCGACGCCGTGCGCGCGTCGGAGCCCGTGGCGCGCTGGATGCCTTGCGCGGCCTCGATGCCGATCACCTGGTCGGGTGTGAGCTGCCAGTTGAGCAGGGCGTTGAGGTTTTGCTTGCGCGAGCCGGCCGTCGATTGGTAGGTACCCGGGAAGCCGCCCGTGCTCTCGTCGGCTGCGCGGTCCGTGTAGTTGCCGCCCAGGCGCAGGCCGAACTTGTCGGACAGCGGGCCGCTGATGTTGAAGCCCAGCTGGCGCGTGTCGCCGCGGTCGCTGTCGGAGGGCTTGCTGTAGTTCAGCGTGGTCGAGCCGCTCCAGCGCTTGCCGATCTTGCGCGTGATGATGTTGATCACGCCGCCCATGGCGTCCGAGCCGTACAGCGAGGACATGGGGCCGCGCACCACCTCGATGCGCTCGATCATCTCGGGCGAGATCCAGTCCAGATCCTGCGAGCCCAGGTCGTCGCGGTAGTTGATGCCGGCCGAGTTGCCCTGGCGCTTGCCGTCCACCAGGATCAGCGTGTACTTCTCGGGCAGGCCGCGCAGCTTGATCTTGGACTGGGCGCCTGTGCCCGACAGGCCGCCGGTCACGCCGGGAATGGTGGACAGCAGCTCGCCGATGCTGGTGACGGGCTTGCGCTCGATGTCCTCGCGGGTGATCACGCTGATGCTGGCCGGCGCTTCCTTGATGTCCACGGCCGTGCCCGAGGCGGTCACCACCACGGTGGACAGGGACGTGTCGGCCTTGTTGTCGGCTGACTGGGCATGGGCCATGGCTGTGCATGCCAGGGCGGCGCAAAGAGGAAGCGGGCGGAGCACCGAGATTCTGACCATCTTTGTAAAGTTCCGGTTTGGTTAAAAATCAAGGTGCGAATGATAACGATTTGTATCCACATCTTTTTGTTGGCGTAAAGACAGTTGTATTTTTGTTCACTCGTTATCTAACTGCTGGACAGGCCAAAGATGCTGTGCACAAGTTTGGTGCGCGGCAAGAGGGGCCGCGGAGGCTCTGGAGGAGTCGCTGAAGGGGGCGCAGAGGGAGTGCGGGCGCCAAAGGCATCCTGCAATGGCCGCCCCCATGCGCAGGGGGGCGGCCGGGAGAGGGTCAGCGCGGTTCGGCTGCCGTGCCCGCAAGGGCTGTGGAGCGCTCCGCCGACTGGCGCGAAGCCTGGCGGCGCACGAACTGGTAGGCGATGGCCAGCAGGGCAAACCAGGCCGGCGTCACCACCAGCGCCTGGCGCGTGTCGGCCTGCAGGGTGAGCAGGCCCAGGATGGCGGCAAAGAACACCAGGCAGGCCCAGCACATGGCCACGCCGCCGGGCATCTTGTAGCGCGAAGCCTCATGCAGAGCCGCGCGCTGGCGCCGGTAGGCGACATAGGACAGCAGGATCAGCGACCACACGAACATGAACAGAATGGCCGATACCGTGGTCACCAGCGTGAAGGCTTCCACCAGATCGGGCACCACCCACATCAGAAACGCGCCGGCCAGCAGGCAGGTGCAGGAAAACAGCAGCCCGCGCGAGGGTACGCTGCTGCGCGACAGCCGGTGGAACGCCCGGGGCGCATCGCCCTTGAGCGCCAGGCCGTAGAGCATGCGGCTGGTGGAGAACACGCCGCTGTTGGCCGACGAGGCAGCCGAGGTCAGCACCACGAAATTGATCACGCCTGCGGCGGCCGGCAGGCCTGCGAGCACGAACAGCTCCACGAACGGGCTCTTGCCGGGCACCACGTCGCGCCAGGGGGTGACGGCCATGATGGCGATCAGGGCCAGCACGTAGAACACGATGATGCGCACGGGAATCGAATTGATGGCGCGCGGCAGCGTGCGCTCGGGGTCCTTGGCCTCGGCCGCCGTGGTGCCCACCAGCTCGATGCCCACGAAGGCGAACACCGCGATCTGGAAGCCCGCGAAGAAACCCATCATCCCGTTGGGGAACATGCCGCCGTCATTCCAGAGATTTGACAGGCTGGCCGTGCGGCCCGCAGGCGAGACGAAGGCGGCACCCACCATGTACAGCCCCGTGCCCACCAGGGCCACGATGGCCACGATCTTGATCATGGCGAACCAGAACTCGATCTCCCCGAACAGCTTCACCGTCAGCAGGTTCAGGCCCAGCAGCAGGCCCACGCAGGCGATGGCCGGTGCCCACTGCGGCAGGTCGGGGAACCAGAACTGGGAGTAGGCCGATATGGCAATCACATCGGCAATGCCCGTCACGATCCAGCAGAACCAATAGGTCCAGCCCGTGAAGAAGCCGGCCCAGGGGCCGAGCAGGTCGGACGAGAAGTCGATGAAGGAGCGGTACTGCAGGTTGGACAGCAGCAGCTCGCCCATGGCCCGCATCACGAAGAACAGCATCACGCCGATGATGGTGTAGACAAAGATGATGGACGGGCCGGCCAGGCTGATGGTCTTGCCCGAGCCCATGAACAGGCCCGTGCCGATGGCCCCGCCGATGGCGATGAGCTGGATATGGCGGTTGGTGAGATTGCGCTGCAGGTCGTCTTGACCGTGCAGGCCCTGGCCGGTTGGCGGGGCCTTGTGTGTCATCAGAGAACTCCGGGGAAGACTGGCAAAGCGATGGCAGAAAGGGGAAATCCGCCTGCCGCGGCCGTGTTTTCAGTCTCTGCATGGAGTCCATGCCTGGAAATGCGGCAGCGCAGCAAAACGGAACGAAGGCCGCGAGGATACCCGAACCTCGCCCTCGCATCGGCCCTGCCGCGTGGCCGCGCTCCGGTGAATGGAGCGGGCTTGATATGGGTGGATCAGCCGCGTTGAGCAGCGATCAGTCGTACTTAACCGTGCTTGGCCGTGCTCAGCCGCGCGCCAGGCGCTTGGCATTGGCCACCGCCGTGCGGTGCACGGGGGCCAGGCCCTTGCCCACCACGCCCCACATGGCGTTTTGCCATTGCGAGGCCTGCGATGCCAGGGCTCCGCCGTTCCAGGTGGAGGTGCTCCAGGGTGTCCAACACATGCGCATCCAGGCCTGCATCAAGGCCTGGCTGGCAACCATGGACTGCATGCCCATCGCCGCCCAGGATTGCTGGAAGGCTGTCTGTTTCTCGGACACCATGCGTGTGAATTCACGCCGGTCCCGCGCGGAGGGATTGGCGCCTGCCATGGCCATGCGGGTGAGGCGATGGGCCACGACCTGGGGCGCTGCGACGGCCAGGTCGGTGGCCTGGCGGGCGACCAGGGCGGCCCGGGGATTTTTGCGATTTGCCATGTGCACTCCTGAAGCTGGGTTCACTTTATCCAGATGGATGCCGGCCCGCGTAGGCCGATGACGCAATGCAGCAAAAACGGATTTATCGCGGCTGGGCCTGTGGCGCTGACGCGGCTGCGTCCTGCACGGCAGGGGATACCAGGGCACGCCACCAGCGCTCGCCTGCATGGGGGGCATCCAGGTCCACGCGCTCGCCCATCATGGGGGTGGCCACGGCAATGCCGTGCTCGGCACCCAGGGCCAGCACGCGCTCGAAGGGGTCCCACCAGGCATGCATGGCCAGGCTGAAGGTGCCGTTGTGAATGGGCAGCAGCCAGCGTCCGCCCAGGTCGCGGTGGGCCTGCACGGTCTGGGCCGGGTGCATGTGCACATAGGGCCAGTGCGGGTCGTAGGCGCCGGTTTCCATCAGCGTGAGGTCGAAGGGACCGAAGCGCCGGCCGATTTGCGCAAAGCCGTCGAAATAGCCGCCGTCGCCGCTGAAGAAGACGCGCAGCGTGTCGGCACTTTCCAGGTCCTCGATGACCCAGGACGCCCACAGCGTGCGGTTGCCGTCGCGCAGGCTCCGGCCCGAGAAATGCTGGGCCGGCGTGGCCGTGAAGCGCAGGCCGTCCACCTGCACGTCCTGCCACCAGTCGAACTGGCGCACCTTCTCGGGGGCGACGCCCCAGTCCATGAGCCGGTCGCCCACGCCCAGCGTGCACAGGAAGAAGTCGACCCGGGGCGCCAGGGCGCGGATGGTGGCACGGTCCAGATGGTCGTAGTGGTCGTGCGAAAGCACCACGCCGCGCAGCGCGGGCAGTTCATGCAGGGCGATGGGCGGCGCATGAAAGCGCTTGGGGCCGATGAAGGAAAAGGGCGAGGCGCGCTCGGCAAACACCGGGTCGGTGATCCACCAGCCGCCGCGCAGCTTCATCAGCAGCGTGGAGTGGCCCAGGCGGTACAGGCTGCGCTCGGGCGCGGCGGCCAGGTCGGCCGGGGTGAGCCGCTGCACGGGCAGGGGCGCCGCAGGCTCGGTGTCCTTGGGCTTGTTGAAGAAGAAGTCCCACATCACCTTGGCGTCGGGCTGGGGCGCGTTGGCGGGGCGGGGATGGACGTTGCGAAAGCGCCCGCCCACCGACTGGGGTGATTGGGCGTAGTCGGCAATCGGGGCGCGGAAGATGCGGGGTGTTTTCACGGTGCTCCGTCGGTGTTCAGGCCGCCGCCATCATGGAACCGGTGGCGCAGCCCTGTCGAGATGGTGGTCTTGGCGGCCCGATTCAAGGCGCCTTGCGTGTCGTCATGTAAACAAAAAAAAGGAGCTGCCCCTGCAGGCAGCTCCTTGTCGTGATGGCCGCAAGCTGGGCCTCAATGGGCGCCGGCCGCCTCGGCACCACCGGCATGGCCCGCAGGGCGCCTGGTCATCCAGATCAGCACGATCAGCACCAGGAACAGCACGGACGACGCCAGGAAGATGTCGTCCGCCGCCCGCGTATAGGCCTGCTGGTCGATGAGGCGGTTGATCTGGGCCAGCGCCTGCGCCTGGCTCAGGCCTGCGGCCTGCAGCCCCTGCAGGGTGACGCCGAACACGCCCTGGCCCTGGATCAGCCCTTCGGTCAGATGGGCATGGTGCAGCGCGGCGCGGTTTTCCCAGAGCGTGGTGGCGATGGAGGTGCCCATGGCCCCCGCCGTGATGCGCACGAAGTTGCTCAGGCCGGCGGCGGCCGGGATACGGTCCGGCGAGATGCCCGACAGCGTGATTGTCGTCAGCGGGATGAAGAAGAACGCCATGGCCCCGCCCTGGATCAGCGTGGGCACCAGGATGTGCATGAAGTCCGTCTCCACCGTGAAGCGCGAGCGCATCCACAGCACCAGGGCGAACACCACGAAGGCGCCCGTGGCCATCTTGCGCGGGTCCCACTGCGTGACCTTGCGGCCCACCAGCGGCGTCAGGATGATGGCGAAGATGCCCACCGGCGCCAGCGCCATGCCGGCCGTGGTGGAGGTATAGCCCATCCACTGCTGCAGCCACAGCGGCAGCAGCACCACGTTGCCGAAGAACAGGCCGTAGGCAATCGACAGCGCCACCGAGCCCGCCGCGAAATTGCGGCGCATGAACAGGCGCAGGTCCACCACCGGGTGCGCATCCGTCAGCTCCCAGACCAGGAAGACCACGAAGCTCACGATGGCCAGCACGCACAGCGTGACGATCTCGCCCGAGGCGAACCAGTCCAGCTCCTTGCCCTTGTCCAGCATCAGCTGCAGCGCGCCCACCCACAGCACCAGCAGGGCCAGGCCCACGGAGTCGATGGGCAGCTTGCGCGTGGGGGTCTCGCGGCTGCGGTAGATGCTCCAGGTCATCAGGGCCGACAGCAAGCCCACGGGCACGTTGATGTAGAAGATCCAGGGCCAGGAGATGTTGTCCGTGATCCAGCCCCCCAGCAGCGGCCCGACAACGGGCGCCACCAGGGTGGTCATCCCCCAAAGCGCCAGCGCCACCCCGGCCTTGGCCGGCGGGTAGCTGGACAGCAGCAGTGTCTGCGACAGCGGGATCATGGGCCCGGCGACCAGCCCCTGGAGCACGCGGAACAGCACCAGCATCTCCAGCGACGAGGCAAAGCCGCAGAGCCAGGAGGTCAGCACGAACAGCAGCACGCTCATGGTGAACAGGCGCACGGCGCCGAAGCGCTGGGTGAGCCAGCCCGTGAGCGGCACCGAGATGGCGTTGGCCACGCCAAAGCTGGTGATCACCCAGGTGCCCTGGCTGGGGCTGACGCCCACGTCGCCCGAGATCGCCGGAATGGCGACGTTGGCAATGGACGAGTCCAGCACGTTCATGAAGGTGGCCAGCGACAGGGCCAGCGTGCCCAGGGCCAGCTGGGCGCCCTTGAGCGGTGCGGGCCGTGCGGGCATGGCAGGCGGTGCCGAGGGTGGCGCGGCAGGCGGCACGGTCGGCCCACCCGGCTGCGCCGGCTCCGGCACGGCGGTGGTAGAGGAAGTCATAGGCAGTCCGCGTAGGTTCTGGGAAGGCGGGGAAGCGATGCCTGCTTACTTGGACTGCGTGGCCTGCGCGTCAACCGGCGCGGAGGCCACTGCGGCTGGCGCCTTGCCCTGTGACCTGTCTTGCGCATCGGCCATGGCGACGGGCGGCAGCTCGGGCAACTGCTTGAGCGGCGCCACGTTCTGGCCCGCCACGATGTGGGCGATGCGCTCCTCCGCCTGGGGCAATGCCATGTCGTAGATGGAGGTCTGGGCCACGGGGGCATTGCGCGTGGCGGTTGCCAGCACTTCACCCTGCTGGTCGCGCACGTCCACCTTGGCCTCCATCGACAGGCCCACGCGCAGCGGGTGCTGGGCCAGGTCTTCCGGCGACAGCGCAATGCGCACGGGCACGCGCTGCACCACCTTGATCCAGTTGCCGGTGGCGTTCTGCGCGGGCAGCAGCGAGAAGGCCGCGCCGGTTCCTGCACCCATGCCGACCACGGTGCCGTGGTAGCTGATCTTGTCGCCGTACACATCGGCCGTCAGTTCGGTCTTCTGGCCTATGCGCAGCTGGGCCAGCTGGCTTTCCTTGAAGTTGGCATCCACCCAGAGGTTGTGCAGGCCCACCACCGTCATCAGCGGCGCGCCCGAGGCCACGCGCTGGCCCAGTTGCACGCCGCGCTTGGCCACATAGCCTTCCACGGGCGAGACCAGGCGCGTGCGCTGCAGCGCCAGATAGGCCTCGCGCACCTTGGCGGAAGCGGCGATCACGCTGGGGTGCTCTTCGGCGCTGCTGCCCTTGGTCTGGGCTTCGGCAGCGGTCAGCTGCGCCTTGGCGGCGCGCACGGCGGCTTCTGCTGCAGAGGCGGCATTGCCTGCCGTGCGGGCCAGGGACTGGGCGTGGTCGAACTCTTCCTTGCCCACGGCGCCGGTGGCCAGCAGCGGGCGGCGGCGGTCCACATCCTCGCGGGCGCGGGCGGCATCGGCCTGCAGGCGGGCCAGGTCGGCCTCGCGCTGGGCCACCTGGGCCACCAGGGGCGCATTGTTGGCGTACAGGGTGCGCACCTGGCGCACGGTCTGGGCCAGTTGCGACTCCGCCTGGGACAGGGCGACCAGGGCATCGGCCGAGTCCAGCTGCACCAGCAGCTGGCCGGGCTTGACGTAGTCGGTGTCGTCGGCGCCGATGCTGATCACCGTGCCGCCGATCTGCGGCGTGATCTGCACCACGTTGCCCGCCACATAGGCGTTGTCCGTGGTCTGGTAGTTGCGGGCCACCATCCAGTGCCAGCCGCCCCAGGCGACGGCGGCCACCGCGACGGCGGCGGCGATGAGGGTCAGGCCCTTGCGGCGGCCCTGCGGATTGGCCACGGGCGAGGCTGCGGCCGGTGCGGCGGCAGGGCTGGATGCTTGCTTGTTGGTGTCGGTCATGGTGTACGGCGCTTTGTTATCTATGAATGTGGTTTTGCGGCCGGGGCAGGGAGCTGGCGGTCTGTCACGCTGGCTGGCGGTCTGCCCGGTGGAGGGTCAAGAGTGCGGTGGATTCCTGTGCGGGTTGCGATCTCAGTGCTGGCTGACCTGCACGGCAGCCGTGCCATCGGTCCAGCCGCCGCCCAGCGCCTTCATCAGCGACACGCGCGTGTCCAGCGCGCGGGCGCGCAGGTCCACGTCCAGGCGGCGCTGGGTGATCACCTGGGTTTCGGTGTTCAGCACCGTCACCTGGCTGGCCAGGCCCGCCTTGTAGCGCTGCACGGCAAAGTCGTAGGCGCGTTCGGCCTTCTCCAGCGACTCGGCCTGCAGCTGCTGTTGGCGCACCAGCGATTGCACGGAAGTGATGGCGTCGCCCGCTTCCTTGACCGCATCGAGCACCACGCCGTTGTACTGGGCAATGGCGGTGTCCAGGTCGGCCTGCGTGCCGCGCAACTGGGCGCGCAGGCGCTTGCCGTCGAACAGGGGCAGGCGCAGCGCGGGCGTGATGCCCATCTGGCGCGAGCTGCCCTTGAACAGGTTGTCCAGGCCGATGGCATTGAGGCCGATGAAGGCCGTGAGATTGATATCGGGGTAGAAATCCGCCCGCGCGCTCTCTATGCCCTGCGTTGCGGACTCCACGCGCCAGCGCGCGGCCACCACATCGGGGCGGCGGCCCAGCAGGTCTGCACCCAACTGGCCGGGCACAGCCTGGATCTGCAGCGCGCCCAGACGGGGCGACAGCTGCAGCTGCGCCTCGGGCACCTGCCCGCAGAGCACGGCGATGGTGCGGCGCGCCAGCGTGATCTGCTCGTCCAGCATTTCGATCTGGGTGCCGGCATCGGGCAGGCCGGCCTGGGCCTGGGTCAGCTCCACCTGGCTGTCCAGCCCGGCGCGCGTGCGCTGCTGGCTCAGGTCCAGCAGCGACTGGCGCTGGGTCAGCGTGCGGCCAGCCACATCCTTTTGGGCAATCAGCCGGGCCAGCGCCACATAGCTGCGCGCCACTTGGGCGGCGAGCTGGTTGGCGGCGGCGGCGCTGTCGGCCTGGGCGGCACGGGCCTGGCCCAGGGCGGCCTGCAGGTCGGCGGCATGGCGGCCAAAGAAATCCGGTGTCCAGCTCAGGCCGGCCTGCAGGTTGCCGGTGTTGTAGGTATGGCCGGCAATGGGTGCGGGCACCAGGCCGTTGGCGCTGTAGTGCTGGCGCGTGGCGTCGACGCCGAGCGTGCCGCGCACATCGGTGGCCGTGCTGGTGGCCGTGGCCAGGGCGGCCGCCTTGTCGAAGCGGGCGCGGCTCATGGCCAGGCTGGGGCTGCCCTGCAGCGCCTGGGCGATCAGCGAATCCAGCTGGGCATCGCCCAGGGACTTCCACCAATCGGCGGCGGGCAGGCTGGTACTGGCGCCTGTCTCGGACTGGGCCGTCAGACCCAGGTCGGCGGCGCCCAGCCGGGCCAGCGGCTCATGGGCCGGGCCCTGGGAAGCACAACCGGCCAGGGCCAGCGCGGCGCACAGGGTGGCCGCTGCGGCGGCCACGCGGCGGGGCGCGGCGGACACGGAAACAAAGGATTTGGGCATGGTGGTCTGCCTGTTGGGGGTCAAGAATCAGGAAATCGGAAACAGGGGCGGAAAAGGGGGGATGGCGCTGTCAGCCGACGGGCGTGGCAGGCGCAGGGGCCGGCGGCGCAGCCTCCGGCGCGCGCATCGCATCGCCATTGGCCAGCAGGCGGCGCAGCATGTCCAGCAGCTGGCGCGACTCGTCATGGCTGAAGCCGGCCATATGGGCATTCATCACGCTGGACAGCACCTGCGGCACCTTGGCCGCCATGGCACGGCCTTCATCGGTCAGCACCAGCTTGACCACGCGGCGGTCCACCGTGGAGCGCTCGCGCCGCAGCATGCCCTTGGATTCGAGCCGGTCCAGCGCCCGCGTGATGGAGGCCGGATCCAGCCCCAGGTCACGCGCCATGCCGGCATTCGTGGCATCGCTGCACAGCAGCAGCTTGTACAGCGGCAGCCACTGCACATAGGTCAGCTCATGCTCGGCCAGCTGCGCATCGGCCTGCTGGAGGATGGAGCTGAGCACCTTGCGCATGAGGAACCCCACGCTCTCGAAGGGCGTGTAGCTGCCGGGGCTGTAGAAGTCCGAGGGCTGCAGGCCGTTGGGCAGGGGAGGCTGGGTCATGGTGTCTGCGGGTGAAATAATTGACTGCGCAATGATTGTTGCGGCAATTATTGCAGAAACACCGTTTGACCGTGTGGCGCGAGGGTGCCGGGGACGGTATCAGGGTTATCCAGACCCGCCGGTGGCTTTCAGCTCCCCAGATCCGCCACCGGCCGCCTTCAAGCTCACTTGTCCAGGGCCACGGCATGTCCCTTCTCCAGCCTTGCCACGGCCTCGCGGTAGGCGGGGCTGGCGCGCAGTTGCTGGTAGCGCTCCAGGCCGCGCTGGTATTCGGTGGAGCGGACATCGATCTCGCGGTCCGAGAGATAGGTGAGTCCGGCGCGGTGCCACATTTCCAGGTCGGCCAGCACCTGGGCGCGGCTGAGGTCGGTGGGGGCAGCAGTGGAGGAGGGCGTGGCGTCCTGGGCGAGGGCGGTGCCGGCCAGGCCCAGGCTGAGGGCGGTCAGGGCGATGAAGCGGGTGAAGTGGGAAGTGCGCATGGAGAACCTTTCAGGTGAAGCGAAGTGATGAGGGCTTCATGGTCCCGCTGCCGCCCTGGCCGGCACAGCCGTTTGCGACGCACTGCAGCATGGCGGGAGCCAATGGCTGTTGGGTTTCGTGAAATGTCAGGAGGGCAGGCGCGGCCATCCGAGGAGCGCCGCCAGCCATGGAAATGGGTTGAGCGGCGCTTGTGCAGCGCTTGTGCAGCGCTTGTGCAGCGCTTGTGCAGCGCTTGTGCAGCGCTTGTGCGGCAGATTATTTCCAGTTGCTCGAATAAATCGGCATAAACGTCCGTGAAATGGCTGGCGAAAGCATGAATCAGCAGCAAATTCCAGCGGCACAGGCCGACAATCGCCGCTCTCCATGTCTTCATCCATTCCACTTTCCCCCGCTGCCGTTTCGGCAGATTCCGTCTCCCGCAGTTCCGAGGCCTTTCGCGGCTTCAGGGATGCGATTCCCGTGATGCTGGGCTTCGTGCCCTTTGCCCTGGTGCTGGGTGCGCAGGCCGTGCAGAAAGGGCTGGCACCGCTGGAAGTTCCTCTCATGACCGGGATGAACTTCGGCGGCGGCTCTGAGTTCACGGCCATACGGCTGTGGACGTCGCCGCCGCATGTGCTGCTGATCGTCGCCATGTCCTTCCTGGTCAATTGCCGGCACATCCTGATGGGTGCGGCGCTGGCGCCCTATCTGCGCCATCTGCCCAGGCGCCGTGCGCTGCCGGCCCTGTTCTTCATGTGCGACGAAAGCTGGGCGCTGGCCCTGGCAGACGCGCAGCGCAGTGCCGCCCGGCGCGTGAGCCTGCCTTACTACATGGGCGTGTCGGCAGGCCTGTACATGGCCTGGGTGTCGTGCACGGCGGCCGGTGCCTTTCTGGGGCCGCGCATTGGCGACTTGGAGCAGTACGGCTTCGACATGGCGTTCACCGCCGTGTTTCTGGTGCTGCTGCGCGGCATGTGGAAGGGCGTCAGGCCTTGCCGGCCCTGGCTGGTGAGCCTGGTGACGGCGGCCCTGGTCTACAAGCTGGTGCCTGGCGCCTGGTATGTGGCGGCCGGCGCCGTTTCGGGCCTGGTTTGCGCGGCCTTGCTGGCGCCCAGGAGCTGAGCGATGGAAGCCACAACCTTGCTGACGCTGGTGCTCATGGCGTGCAGCACGTATTTCACGCGGGTGATCGGCTACCTGCTGCTGCGCGGGCGCACGCTGAGCCCGCGAATGCAGTACGTGATGGAAAGCCTGCCGGGCTGCGTGCTGATCTCGGTGATTGCCCCGGCGTTTGTGTCCGAGCGGCCGGCCGATCTGCTGGCCCTGGTGGTGACGATGGTGGCCGCGAGCCGGCTGCCCATTCTGCCGACGGTGCTGGTCGGCATTGCATCGGCGGCAGCGCTGCGGCATGTGCTGGGGTGATTGCGGGCGGGTCAGCGGTGTTTTTGGCCTTCAGTTCGTGCGCCGGTGGTCGATGTACGGGGCATGCAAGTCTCATCCTCCACATCGGCTTCCGCCTCGGGAGCCGCTTCATCCTCCGGCGGCAATGACATCGTTGCGTTGCAGCGCAAGCTCAAGGAGCTGCAGCAGGCGCTCAAGGAAGTGTCTTCCGAGAACATCGACGCCAAGGCCAAGCAGACGAAGGCCAAGCTGCTGCAGTCGCAGATCATGATGGTGCAAAGCCAGATCGAGGCGCTCATGCGCGCCAGGCAGCAAGCCCAGATCGACAAGCAGCGCGAGCAGCAGCAGGCGGCCGAAGCCAAGTCGCCGTCCCAGCCGAAGAGCAACAAGGCGCCCGGACTGGGTGGCGTGGTCGACGTCTACGTCTGATGGAAATGGCTCGTGCTTTCACGGGCCATTTTTTTTATGATATCAATGTAACTTACATGAATGGATTGGCCGTGCCTTGGATGGGTTGGCCTGGCAACGGGGTTGAGGGCAGGGGCTGGGCATCCTCACTGTGGCGGGCGTCTTTACACATCCCGCGGAACTTATTGAGTTTTGTCTCTCAAGAAATCGGCCACCGCTACCGATAAGGCAGCTAATGTGACTGCCTGGATGCGATAGCGATGGCCTATACCGACGGCAGCACTGGGCCAGAGGTTCTGCGATGAAAAAACTCAGCGATGTGCGTATCGGTACCCGGCTTACAGCCGTCTTTCTTGTCCTGCTGGTCTGCCTGATGGCCGTAGGGGGCGTCGGCGCAAGGGCGCTGGGCCATGTGTTTTCGGGCACGGAGACCCTGTACCAGGACCGTGTGGTTCCACTCAAGCAGCTCAAGCAGATTGCGGATGCCTATGCCGTCAACGTCATAGACACGGTCAATAAAGCCAATGCGGGCCTGATCACGGCACAGGAGGCATCGGCCAGCATCTCGGGCACGCTGCCCGCGATCGAGGCCGCCTGGCGCAGCTACTCGTCCACCCAGCTCACAGCGCAGGAGGCCATGCTGGCCAAGCAGGCCCAGGCACTGTTCGCGCCTGCCAACCAGAGCATCGACAAACTGCTGCAGCGCCTCAAGCAGCTGGACGGCAAGAAGGCCGGCAGCCTGGATGAGTTCGACGGCGCGCTGTATGCCAGCATCGACCCCATCAGCGCCAAGATCGGCGAGCTGGTCGAGCTGCAGCTCAAGACGTCGGAGGATGTCTATGGGGACTCCAGGGAGGTTTTTGCACGGTCGCAGATGCTGATCTACGGTTTTGTGGCGGCAGCCGTCATCCTGGCCGTGGCCCTGGGCTACATGGTCACGCGCTCCATCACGGTGCCCTTGAAGTCGGCCGTGGAAGTGGCCCGGCACATCGAGCAGGGCGACCTGGCGTCCGAGATCCAGGCCACTGGGCGTGACGAGGTCGGCGACCTGCTGCGCTCCATGAGCGCCATGCGCGAGTCGCTTGCAAACATCGTTGGCGATGTGCGGCGGGGCGTGGAGTCGGTGACCACGGCCTCCAGCCAGATCGCTGCCGGCAACCAGGATTTGAGCAGCCGCACCGAGCACCAGGCCTCCAGCCTGCAGGAAACGGCGGCGTCCATGGAGCAGCTGGCCGGCAACGTGGGCCAGAGCTCCGAGAACGCGCGGCAGGCCAGCGCCTTGGCCGTGCGTGCCAAGGAGGTGGCCGGCGTGGGCGGCGGCGCGGTCGCCAGGGTCATCGGCACCATGGACGAAATCTCGGCCAGCAGCGGAAAGATTGCCGAGATCACGGGCGTGATCGACTCCATTGCCTTCCAGACCAATATCCTGGCGCTCAATGCAGCGGTGGAGGCCGCGCGGGCAGGCGAGCAGGGCAGGGGCTTTGCCGTGGTGGCCGGGGAAGTGCGCTCCCTGGCCCAGCGCAGCGCCGCAGCGGCGCGGGAGATCAAGGCACTGATCACGGCATCCACCGACAAGGTGCGAACGGGCGGCAACCAGGTCCGGGAAGCAGGCAAGGCTATGGATGCCATTGAAGCCCAGGTGAGCGAGGTGGCGTCGCTGATCGAGGCCATCTCTGCCTCCAGCGTGGAGCAGAGCGGTGGCCTGGGGCAGATCACCCAGGCCGTCTCCCAGATGGACCAGGTCACGCAACAGAATGCCGCCTTGGTGGAAGAGTCGGCAGCCGCTGCAGCCAGCCTGGAACGGCAGGCGCGGGTGCTGGCACAGGCGGTGGCCACGTTCCAGATCAGCTCGGCGAAGGAGATCGGCATGGCGAGCCCCAGCCTGACACTGGCAGCTGCTTGACGCAGACCCGGGAAGAGCGTGCGCAGTGCGCTCTTCCTTTCTTTTTGATCAATTCAATGTAACTTACATAAATTGAACCCATATCAAAAATAGAAAAAGCCGCCGTTTTGAGCGCCGGCTGCTTGTCAGGAACAGGGGGTCAACCCGCGCTGTTGCGGCCTTGCCAGCGCTCGGCAGGCTTGCTGTACATGGCGGCGATCTGCGACTCGAACCGCGTCATGAGGTTGTTGCGCTTGAGCTTGAGGGTAGGCGTCATCATCCCGTTTTCTATGGTCCAGGGCTCCAGCTCCAGATGCACGGCGCGTGGCACGGCATAGCGGGCAAAGCTGGCCACCTGCTTTTCGATGCGTGCCAGTGCCTCGCGTTCGGCGGCGGAGTGGTTCAGGCTCTTGGGGTCTTCGGGATCCAGGCCCAGGCGCTGGGCCATGGCCTGCCATTCGCCGCGCTCGATCACGGCCACGGCGGCGATGAAAGGGCGGTCTTCGCCCACGACAAAGACCTGAGTGAAGAACGGGTCGCCGGTAATGGCCAGCTCCAGGTCGGCCGGTGGAATCTTTTCGCCGGTGGAGGTGACGATGATTTCCTTGATGCGTCCCTGTATGCGCACGCGCCCGTCCTCGATCACCGCCTGGTCGCCCGTGCGCAGCCAGCCGTCGTCGGTGAAGGTCTTGGCGGTGTCTTCGGGGCGCTCCCAATAGCCGCGCATCACGCAGGGGCCACGCACCTGCAGCTCCCGGTTCTCGCCAATCCGCACCTCCACGCCGGGCAAGGCGTGGCCCACGGTGGCGGGGTGGTTGTCCTCCAGCGTGTTGGCACAGACCACGGGCGAGGTTTCCGTCATTCCATAGCCCTGGATCAGCGGCAGGCCCAAGCCCAGAAAACAGCGCGCAATCGTCGGCGACAGCGGCGCGCCGCCACTGACGGCCACGCGCACGCGGCCACCGAACTGGGCCAGCAGCGGCTTGGCCACCAGGTGGTTGAGCACCGGCCAGGGCAGCCATTGCATCCAGCCCGGCACTTCGGGCTGGGGCGCTTGCGCATCGGCAATGCCTTGTGTTTCACAAAATCGCTGCCAGCCCCTGGCCTGGGCCAGCTCGAACAGCTGGGCCTTGAGCGGTGCACGGGCCAGCGTCTCCATGACCTTGGCGTGCACGCGCTCGTAGATGCGTGGCACGGACACCAGCACCGTGGGGCGCTGGGTCTTGAGATCCTCGGCCAGCTGGGCCACCGAGCGCGCATAGGCCACGCAGGCGCCCACGGCCAGCGCCAGGTAGTAGCCAGCCGTGCGCTCGAAGGTGTGCGACAGCGGCAGGAAGGAGAGGAAAATATCGTCGCTGCGCGGCTGCAGCCGCTGCATCACCGCCTGCACGTTGGAGACCACGTTGCGGTGCGTGAGCATCACGCCCTTGGGCTTGCCCGTGGTGCCCGAGGTGTAGACCACGGCGGCCAGGTCCTCGGCAGAGGGAGGCGGGGGCAGGGGGACTGCGCCGCCTTCAGCGAGCCATTGGGCCAGCGGCTGCACGGGGATCTGGCGCAGGGCCTCCAGTGCGGCGGCATCGCCTTCGGTTTCAGGCTCTGCGGCCCGGGAAGCCGGCTTGGACGATGCCACGACCACCTTGCGCAGCGCAGGCAGGGCCTGGCCCGTGGCGCAGATCTTGTCCCAGGTGGATTGCTGTGCCACGAACAGCATGGACACCTGGGCGTTGGCCAGGATGTAGGCAATGCTGCCCGCGTTGTCTATGGCGTGCAGCGGCACGGGCACATGGCCGCAGCGCAGGCTGGCCAGGTCGATGGACATGGCGTCCAGACCGTTGGGCAGCAGGATGGCGATGCGCGATCCTGCCGGCAGCTCCTGCGCGGCCAGCGCCTGCGCCCAGAGGGCCGCACGCTCGCCGGCCTGTGCCCAGTTCAGGGTCTTCCAGCTGCGCACATCCTCGTCATAGGCCCGGTAGGCCTCGCCTGCGGGCGTTTGCCGCACGCGCAGGGCCAGCATTTCCACCAGGGTGGAGGCCGTGGCCATGCTGGCATCGGCTGGCAGGCTCATGGCCAGGGAAGGGGCGCGGGCTGGGTCTTGGATGCTCATGCGAGGAGGGTGCAGGCCGAAGTGGATGTAGCCGCCGATGATAGCCGGGGCTTTCCGCAGGCCCTGGCGTCAGCTTCGGACATGAGAGGCCGCGGCGCACGCGTTTATGCTGCACTGCAGCGTTTTCGGGTGTCCACTCTGAAACCAACCAGGAGCCGCATGTATGCCTACGTCGCCACCGTTGCACACCGGGCCCGATTCCAGACGGGGCGGCCGCCTGCGCGTTATGGCCGCGCCAGATGGTGCCGGCTGCGCAAGAGCGCCGAACAGCAGGCTTCAGGACGCCGCAGCCAGGCCGTTCTGGAAATGCTGACGCATGGCCTGGGCCGCTGCAGCGCCATCGCGGCGCAGCAGGGCCTGCATGACGGTCTCGTGCTCGGCCAGCGAATCCTCGATGCGGCCCTGCTTGAACAGCGACTTGTGGCGGTTGAGCTTCATCACCTTGCGCAGATCGGCCACCAGCTGGTTGCGCCAGCGGTTGTCGGCAATCTGCAGCAGCTGCATGTGAAAGCTTTCGTTGAGTTCGAAGAAGCGGTCTGCATCGCGCGTCTGCGCCTTGAGTTCCTCGTGGGTCTGCTGCAGGGCGGCAAGCTCTTCGTCGCTGCCCGATTCGGCCACCACCTGGACGGCATCGGATTCCAGCAGGCTCAGCAGGTGATAGACATCGGCAATGTCCTTGGACGACACCTCGGTCACATAGGCGCCACGGCGCACCTTCATGGTGACCAGGCCCTCGGCGGCCAGCACCTTCAGGGCCTCGCGCAGCGGGGTGCGGCTGATGCCGTATTCCTCGGCAATCTTCAGTTCGTCGATCCAGTCACCAGGCGCCAGCTCGTGCTCGAAGATGCGCAGGCGCAGCTTCTCTGCAACCTGTTCGTAGAGAGCGCGGGGAGTGAGGGTGTTTGTCGACATGTGGCCCGGATTGTATCGGCAAAGATATTTTGAATGAATAATTATGAATGATGTAAACTGCGGCAGCTCTGGGGCATGCCCTCAAGGGCACCTGTCATTCACGAGCCTGAGAACATGAGACAAGACCATCCGACAGCGCAGAACGGCCAGGAATTCGCAACTGCCGACCTGCAGAAATGGGCCCAGGCGGCCGCCAAGGCCGCTCCCGGGGGCGACATCCAGGCACTGCACTGGACCACGCCCGACGGCATCGACGTCAAGCCGCTGTACACGGCGGCAGACACGGCCAACCTGCCCCATACGGATAGCCTGCCAGGCTTCGAGCCCTACATCCGCGGCCCGCAGGCCACCATGTACGCGGGCCGGCCCTGGACCATTCGCCAGTACGCCGGCTTTTCCACGGCCGAGGAATCCAACGCCTTCTACCGCAAGGCGCTGGCCGCCGGCGGGCAGGGCGTGTCGGTGGCCTTCGACCTGGCCACGCACCGCGGCTACGACAGCGACCATCCGCGCGTCACGGGCGACGTGGGCAAGGCCGGCGTGGCCATCGATTCGGTCGAGGACATGAAGGTGCTGTTCGACCAGATCCCGCTGGACAAGATCAGCGTGTCCATGACCATGAACGGCGCCGTGCTGCCCGTGCTGGCCGGCTACGTGGTGGCGGCCGAGGAGCAGGGCGTGGCCCAGGACCAGCTGTCGGGGACCATACAGAACGACATCCTCAAGGAGTTCATGGTCCGCAACACCTATATCTACCCGCCCCAGCCGTCGATGCGCATCATCGGCGACATCATCGAGTACACGAGCAAGAACATGCCCAAGTTCAACTCGATCTCGATCTCGGGCTATCACATGCAGGAGGCGGGTGCCAACCAGGCGCTGGAACTGGCCTTCACGCTGGCCGACGGCAAGGAGTACGTCAAGACCGCCACGGCCAAGGGCATGGATGTGGACGATTTCGCGGGACGGCTGTCCTTCTTCTGGGCCATCGGCATGAATTTCTATCTGGAAATCGCCAAGATGCGCGCGGCCCGCCTGCTGTGGTGCCGCATCATGAAGGGCTTCGGCGCCAAGAAGGCCAAGAGCCTGATGCTGCGCACGCACTGCCAGACCTCCGGTTGGTCGCTGACCGAGCAGGACCCCTACAACAACGTGGTGCGCACCACCATCGAGGCCATGGCCGCCGTCTTCGGCGGCACGCAGAGCCTGCACACCAACAGCTTTGACGAAGCCATTGCGCTGCCCACCGAGTTCTCGGCCCGCATTGCGCGCAACACGCAGCTGATCATCCAGGAAGAGACCCACATCACCAATGTGATCGACCCCTGGGCCGGCAGCTACATGATGGAGAAGCTGACCCAGGACATGGCCGACGCCGCCTGGAAGATCATCGAGGAGGTCGAGGCCATGGGCGGCATGACCGCCGCCGTGGATTCTGGCTGGGCCAAGCTCAAGATCGAGGCCGCCGCCGCCGAGAAGCAGGCGCGCATCGATTCGGGCAAGGATGTCATCGTTGGCGTCAACAAGTACAAGCTGGCCAAGGAAGACGCCATCGACATCCTCGAGGTGGACAACGTCAAGGTGCGCGACAGCCAGATCGCACGCCTGAACCAGATCAAGGCCAGCCGCGATGCAGCCAAGGTCGAGGCCGCCCTGCAGGCGCTGACCCAGGCCGCCGAAAGCGGCGAGGGCAACCTGCTGGACCTGGCCATCCAGGCCGTGCGCCTGCGCGCCACGGTGGGTGAGGTCTCGGATGCACTGGAGAAGGTTTTCGGGCGCCACCGCGCCGATACGCAAAAGGTGACCGGCGTGTATGCAGCAGCCTACGACTCGGCCGAGGGCTGGGAAAAGCTCAAGGGCGAGATAGATGCATCGTCCGAGCAGCTGGGTCGACGCCCGCGCGTGATGATCGCCAAGCTCGGCCAGGACGGCCATGACCGCGGCGCCAAGGTGGTGGCCACGGCCTTTGCCGACCTGGGCTTCGACGTGGACATGGGCCCGCTGTTCCAGACGCCCGAGGAATGCGCGCGCCAGGCCATCGAGAACGACGTGCACGCCGTGGGCGTGTCCACGCTGGCGGCCGGCCACAAGACCCTGGTGCCGGCCATCATCGAGGAGCTGCGCCGCCAGGGCGCGGACGACATCATCGTCTTCGTGGGCGGCGTGATTCCTGCGCAGGACTACGACTTCCTCTACAACGCCGGCGTCAAGGGCGTCTACGGCCCGGGCACACCCATACCGGCCAGCGCCAAGGATGTGCTCGAACAGATCCGCCAGGCCAACAGCCTCTGAGCCCGCCGCAGTGACTCCCGAGCAAATGCAAGACGGCATCCTGAACGGCAACCCCGCCGTTCAGCGCCGGGCCATGGCCAAGGCCATCACCCTGCTGGAATCCACGCGCGCCGACCACCGTGCGGCGGCCGATGTGCTGCTCACGGCCCTGCTGCCGCATACGGGCGGGTCTTTCCGCCTGGGCATCAGCGGCGTGCCGGGCGTGGGCAAGAGCACCTTCATCGAAACGCTGGGCCTGTTCCTCATCGCACGCGGCCTGCGGGTGGCGGTGCTGGCCATCGACCCCTCATCCACCGTGTCGGGCGGCTCCATCCTGGGCGACAAGACGCGCATGGAGCAGTTGTCCGTTCACCTGGACGCCTACATCCGCCCCAGCCCCAGCAGCGGCACCCTGGGCGGCGTGGCCGAGAAAACCCGCGAGGCCATGCTGGTCTGCGAGGCGGCTGGCTACGATGTGGTCATCGTCGAGACCGTGGGCGTGGGCCAGAGCGAGATCGCCGTGCAGGGCATGTGCGACATGTTCTGCCTGCTGCAACTGCCCAATGCGGGCGATGACCTGCAGGCCATCAAGAAGGGCGTGATGGAGCTGGCCGACCTGGTCGTCATCAACAAAGCCGACATCGATCCCCATGCCGCCACGCGCGCCCAGGCCCAGATCACCTCCAGCCTGCGCCTGCTGGGCATGCACGGCAATCCCGAGCACGCCCACCACGACGAGCGCCTGTGGCAGCCCAGGGTCATCACCATCAGCGCGCTCAAGCAAGAGGGCGTTGACGGCTTCTGGAGCGCGGTGGAGGAATTCCGCCGCCTGCAGCATGCCAACGGCCGCCTGGCGCTGCGCCGCGAACGCCAGGCCCTGTCCTGGATGTGGGAGCGCATCGACTCCGGCCTCAAGCAGGCCTTCCGGCAGCATCCGCAGGTGCGGGCGCTGCTGCCCCAACTGCAGGCCGACGTGGCAGCAGGGCGGATCGCGGCCAGCACGGCCGCCAGAAATCTGCTGCAGGCGCAGGCCGGGCCCGCAACGGCGCCGGCTCCAGCGGCAGCACCCGCCGCAGCGCCGCAGTGACCGCAGACAAGACAACACCAGCAACCCGTACCGTTAGACGTTAGAGGAATCGCAGCATGCAAGACATCCTGGATCAACTGGAGACAAAGCGCGAACAGGCCCGCCTGGGTGGCGGCCAAAAGCGCATAGACGCACAGCACAAGAAGGGCAAGCTCACGGCGCGAGAGCGCATCGAGCTGCTGCTGGACGACGGCACCTTCGAGGAATGGGACATGTTCGTCGAGCACCGCTGCACCGACTTCGGCATGGAAAACAGCAAGATCCCCGGCGACGGCGTGGTCACCGGCTACGGCATGATCAACGGCCGCCTGGTCTTCGTCTTCAGCCAGGACTTCACCGTCTTCGGCGGCGCGCTGTCCGAGACCCATGCCGAGAAGATCTGCAAGATCATGGACCAGGCCATGAAGGTCGGCGCCCCCGTGATCGGCCTCAACGACTCGGGCGGCGCCCGCATCCAGGAAGGCGTGGCCTCCCTGGGCGGCTATGCCGACGTGTTCCAGAAGAACGTGCTGGCCAGCGGCGTGGTGCCGCAGATCTCCATGATCATGGGCCCTTGTGCCGGCGGCGCTGTGTATTCGCCTGCCATGACGGACTTCATCTTCATGGTCAAGGACAGCAGCTACATGTTCGTCACCGGCCCCGAAGTGGTGAAGACGGTGACGCACGAGGAGGTCACGGCCGAGGAGCTGGGCGGCGCCATCACCCACACCACGCGCAGCGGCGTGGCCGACATGGCCTTCGACAACGATGTGGAGGCGCTGATGATGCTGCGCCGCCTCTACAACTACCTGCCGCTGAACAACCGCGAGAAGGCGCCCGTGCGCTACACCTCGGACCCCGTGGACCGCGCCGACAAGTCGCTGGACACCCTGGTGCCCGACAACGCCAACAAGCCCTACGACATGAAGGAGCTGATCCTCAAGACCGTGGACGACGGCGACTTCTTCGAGCTGCAGCCCGACTACGCCAGGAACATCATCACCGGCTTCGCGCGCATGGACGGGCAGACCGTGGGCATCGTCGCCAACCAGCCCCTGGTGCTGGCCGGCTGCCTGGACATCAAGAGCTCCATCAAGGCCGCGCGCTTCGTGCGTTTCTGCGATGCCTTCAACATCCCCGTGGTCACCTTCGTGGACGTGCCCGGCTTCATGCCCGGCACCAGCCAGGAGTACGGCGGCATCATCAAGCACGGCGCCAAGCTGCTGTACGCCTATGCCGAGGCCACGGTGCCGAAAATCACCGTCATCACGCGCAAGGCCTACGGCGGCGCCTATGACGTGATGGCCTCCAAGCACCTGCGCGGCGACGTCAACCTGGCCTGGCCCCATGCCGAGATCGCCGTGATGGGCGCCAAGGGCGCCGTGGAGATCATCTTCCGCGAGGACAAGAACGACCCCGCCAAGCTGGCAGCGCGCGAGGCCGAGTACAAGGCCCGCTTCGCCAACCCCTTCGTGGCAGGCGCGCGCGGCTTCATCGACGATGTGATCCAGCCGCATGAGACGCGCAAGCGCATCTGCCGCTCGCTGCAGATGCTCAAGAACAAGCAGCTGGAAAATCCGTGGCGCAAGCATGGAAACATCCCCTTGTGAAGCACCCCCTGAGCGGCTCCGCCGCTTCCCCCTCTCTAACTCGCTTCGCGAGGGAGGGGGACGACACCCTCGGTGCGGGGCGGCCCTTCCTCGGTGTCCCTCGCTTTGGTCGCGCCGGTTACTGACAGTGCTGGCGAAGCGCAAAACAGGGACAGCGAAGCTGACGACAGCTCCGGTTCCCATGATTTAGTTCCAAGAATGGGCTAAGAAGATGTTCAAGAAGATCCTGATTGCCAACCGCGGCGAGATTGCCTGCCGCGTCATCGCCACCGCCCGCAAGATGGGCATACAGACCGTGGCGGTGTACTCCGATGCGGACCGCGAGGCACGCCACGTCAAGCTGGCCGACGAGGCCGTGCACATCGGCGCCGCGCCCAGCCGCGAGTCCTACCTGCAGGCCGACCGCATCATTGCCGCCTGCAAGCAGACCGGCGCCCAGGCCGTGCACCCGGGCTACGGCTTCCTGTCCGAGAACGAGGCCTTCGCCCGGCGCGTGGAGGAAGAGGGCATCACCTTCATCGGCCCCAAGCACGCGGCCATTGCGGCCATGGGCGACAAGATCGCCTCCAAGAAGCTGGCCGACAAGGCCGGCGTGAGCACCATCCCCGGCTACAACGACCCCATTGCCGGCCCCGAGGCCGCCGTGGAAATCGCCAAGGGCATCGGCTACCCCGTGATGATCAAGGCCAGCGCCGGCGGCGGCGGCAAGGGCCTGCGCGTGGCCTACAACGACAAGGAAGCCTTCGAGGGCTTTGCCAGCTGCCAGAACGAGGCACGCAACAGCTTTGGCGACGACCGCATCTTCATCGAGAAATTCGTGCAGGAGCCGCGCCACATCGAGATCCAGGTGCTGGGCGACGGCCACGGCAACGTGATCTACCTGAACGAGCGCGAATGCTCCATCCAGCGCCGGCACCAGAAGGTGATCGAAGAGGCGCCGTCCCCCTTCATCAGCGACGCCACGCGCCGCGCCATGGGAGAGCAGGCCGTGGCCCTGGCCAAGGCCGTGGGCTACCAGAGCGCGGGCACGGTGGAATTCGTGGTCGGCAAGGACCAGGATTTCTACTTCCTGGAAATGAACACCCGCCTGCAGGTGGAGCACCCGGTGACCGAGTGCATCACCGGCCTGGACCTGGTCGAGCAGATGATCCGCGTGGCCGCTGGCGAGAAGCTGGCCATCGCGCAGGAAGACGTCAAGCGCAATGGCTGGGCCATCGAGTGCCGCATCAACGCCGAGGACCCGTTCCGCAACTTCCTGCCCTCCACGGGCCGCCTGGTGCGCTTTGCGCCGCCCGAGCAGACCATGTGGCAAGCCGACACCGGCCACCTGCACGGCGTGCGCGTGGATACGGGCGTCTATGAGGGCGGCGAAATTCCGATGTTCTACGACTCGATGATCGCCAAGCTCATCGTGCACGGCAGCGACCGCAACGACGCCATCGCCAAGATGCGCGAGGCGCTCAATGCCTTCGTGATCCGGGGCATCAGCTCCAACATCCCGTTCCAGGCCGCGCTGCTGGCCCATCCCAAGTTCAAGAGCGGCGACTTCAACACCGGCTTCATCGCCGAGCACTACTCCCACGGCTTCCACGCCGAGGACGTGCCCCACGGCGATCCGGACTTCCTGGTCGCCCTGGCCGGCCACATGAACCGCCGCTACCGCGCGCGCGCCGCCACCATCAGCGGCCAGATGCGGGGGCACGAGCTCAAGGTCTCGGCCGACTACTGCGTGGTCGTGCTGGGCGCCGAAGGCCAGCATCAGTACCGCGCCGTGCAGGTCTCGGACTTCGATGCCGAAAGCCGCGCCAGCACCGTCACGGTGGATGGCAAGCCCTACACCTTCCGCAGCGAAACCCCCATGCGTGCCATGTGCGTGCAGGGCAGCTGCAACGGCAAGCCCTTCACCGCCCAGGTCGAGCGCGGCACGGCCCGAAACCCGCTGGCCCTGCGCGTCATCCACAACGGCACGCAGATCGACGCCCTGGTGCTCTCGCCGCGCGGCGGCGAACTGCACCGCCTCATGCCCTACAAGGCGCCGCCGGACCTGTCCAGGTTCCTGCTGTCGCCCATGCCGGGCCTGCTGGTGGACGTGGCCGTGCAGCCGGGCCAGAAGGTGCAGGCGGGCGAGAAGCTGGCGGTGATCGAGGCGATGAAGATGGAGAACATCCTGTTCGCCTCGCAGGACGGCGTGGTCGGCAAGATCAGCGCCAGCAAGGGCGATTCGCTGGCCGTGGACGATGTGATCCTGGAATTCGAGTGATTCCTGCGCCGCGGGGCGGGGCGGTGGCATGCATGAATCATGTCGCCGGCCGCCCTGCGTTGCTGATCCGACTCAGGCGCAATAAATTTTTGCTAAATCCGAGGCGCTCGCTTTAGAATTTGTAAAAAGATGTGTCACTCTCCAGGACCGGCATGAACCTCAATTCCAAGGCAGCTCAAAGAGAGATCGACGAGCGCACCAACCTCACCAGCAACAACAAGTTCGAGCTGCTGCTGTTCCGGCTGGGCAGCGACTCCGGCCTGGGCCAGTCCGAACTGTTCGGGATCAATGTGTTCAAGGTGCGCGAAATCGTGGCCATGCCGCATATCACGCCCATCGCGGGGGGCACGGCCCATTCGCTGGGTGTGGCAAACCTGCGCGGGCAGGTGATCCCGGTGCTGAATCTTCCCGCCATCATGGGCTGCAAGCCCCAGACCGGCCTGAACATCATGCTGGTCACCGAATATGCGCGCACCACCCAGGCATTCGCGGTGGAGTCCGTCGAGGACATCGTGCGCCTGGACTGGAAGCAGGTGCTGTCGGCCGAGGCCAGCGGCACCGGTGGCAAGCTGGTCACCAGCATCGCCCGCCTGGATGGCGACACCGACAACTCGCGCCTGGCCCAGGTGCTGGATGTGGAGGCCATCCTGCAATTGGTGTCCCCCACCGACGCCCAGGAAATCACGCCGGAAAAAGTGGGCGCCAGGCTCAAGCTCAAGCCCGGCGCCATCGTGCTGGCCGCCGATGATTCCTTCGTGGCGCGCTCGCTGATCGAGAAGGAGCTCAAGGTTCTGCAGGCACCGTATGAAATGCTCAAGTCCGGCAAGGAGGCCTGGGACCGCCTCAACGCCATCGCCGACAGCGCCCAGGCAGAGGGCCTGACTGTGGCCGACAAGGTCGCCCTGGTGCTGACCGACCTGGAGATGCCCGAGATGGACGGCTTCACGCTCACCCGCCACATCAAGCAGGACGCGCGCTTCCATTCCATTCCCGTGCTCATCCATTCCTCGCTGTCCGGATCGGCCAACGAAGACCATGTGCGCAGCGTTGGCGCGGACGGCTACGTGGCCAAGTTCGCGGCAGAGGATCTTGCCGAGACCCTGCGCCGCCTGCTGCCGGGCTGATGGCCACGGAGGAGGGCGCACAAAGCCCTCTTCGCTTCAACTGCTCTGCCGTACCACCAGTTCGTAGCCCAGATCCACGCTGGGCGGCTCCACGGCCTCGCCACGCATCAGCTGCAGCAGCATGCGCGCACCTTCGGTGCCGATATGGCCGCGCGGCGTGCGGATGGTGGTCAGCGGCGGCACCATCTGGTCGCTGCCGGGCAGGTCGTTGAAGCCTGCGATGGCGATCTGCTCGGGCACGCGTATCCCCCGGCGCAGAGCCTCCAGCAGCGCACCCTGGGCGATGTCGTCGTTGCAGAAGAACAGGGCATCGACGGCAGGGTCCAGGCGCAGGGCCGCGTCCAGCAGCTCCGCGCCCAGCGCCATCGACGTGGGGCGGGGCCAGAGCAGTTCCAGGGCGGGGTCATGCAGGCCCGCCGCCTGCAGGGCATGGCGGTAGCCCGCGGCGCGCTGCATCACGCGGGCATCGAGCTGGCCTGCGCAAAAGGCGATGCGCCTGTGTCCGCGCTCCATCAAGTGCCGCGTGATGGCGGCCCCGGCCTCGGCCTGCGAAAAGCCCACGCTGGGCGCACCAGGCTCGCCGCCCAGTTCCATCAGGTGCACGCAGGGGACCTTGCTGGCCTGCACCAGTTCACGCGCAGCGGGGCTGCGGTCAAAACCCGTGAGCAGCAGGCCGGCCGGGCGCATGGGCAGGTAGGTGCGCAGCAGCTGTTCTTCTTCGGCCCGGTCGTAGTGGGTCACGCCGATCAGCGCGTGGTAGCCCGCGGAAAACAGCACCTTGTGGACCGCCTCGATCAGGTCCACGAACAGGGTGTTGGACAGCATGGGCACCAGCACCAGCACCTGGGCGCTTTTCTGCGAGGCCAGGGCGCGAGCGGCGGGGTCGGGCACGTAGCCCATCTGTGCGGCGGCCGTGCGGATTTTCTCGACCAGGGCCGGGTCCACGCGGCGCTCGCCGCGCAGGGCGCGCGAGACCGTCATGGGGCTGACGCCAGCGGCCTGTGCCACATCGCTGAGCGTGATGCGCCCGCTGGCCCTCGAGGAGCGTGCGCGGCCCGTGGCGGGCAGGGCCGGGCCGGAAACATCGGCGGAGGGCGATTCTGGGGAGGCAGGCGGAATCTGACGGGCCAAGGGATTGTCCTAGGTCGGAGGCGGGAGGGTTGACGATTATGATAGCGCTATCCCAATCATTCGAAGGCCCTTGCTCCTGCGTGTAAACCCGGACGAAGGCCTCTGAAGCACACCGAAATCCAAGGCAGACCCTGGTCTGCCAATTTTTGCAAGAACATGGATAGCGCTATCCCAACAACCACCGCGGCGGCCCCCGCAGACACCCGCCCACGGGCGCTGGTCGTCATGGGCGTTTCCGGCTGCGGCAAGTCCAGCGTGGGGCAGGCCCTGGCCGATGCCCTGGGCTGGACCCTGCACGAGGGCGATGCCCACCATGCCGAGGAAAGCATCCGCAAGATGCAGGCCGGCATCCCCCTGACCGATGACGACCGCAGCGGCTGGCTGGACCGCCTGGCCCAGCTGCTGGCCCAGGCCATGCCGGGGCAGGGCGTGGTGCTGACCTGCTCGGCCCTCAAGCGCAAGTACCGCGACCGGCTGCGTGCCGCCGGCCCGGCCGGTGCCGTGGGCTTCGTGTTCCTGGACCTGAACTACGACACGGCGCTGCAGCGCGTGCAGGAGCGCGCCGGCCACTTCTTCTCGCCCGAACTGGTGGCCAACCAGTTCGCCACGCTGGAACGCCCTGATGGCGAGTGCGCCGTGCTGTCCGTGGACGCCACGCTGCCGCTGACCGACATCGTGCTCCGCGCCCAAAGCTGGCAGGTCCTGCCCGCGGCGCAGGCCGACACCTTCTCCCAAAACCCATAACGCCAGGAGACAAGCCCCATGCAATCCGATTCCCCCGCAGTCCGGCCCAAGCCGCGCCTGCAGCACTTTGCCGAGGTGCTGATGGTGCTGGCCCTGGCCGGCATGGTCATTGCCGTGTTCGTCAACGTGGTGCTGCGCTACGTGTTCCACACCAGCATCGTTTCCTATGAGGAAATCTCGCGCCTGCTCTTCGTCTGGCTGGTGGCCATTGGCGCCATAGTGGCCGCTTTCGAGGGCAGCCACCTGGGCTTCGACCTCGTGACTTCCCGCGTGGGGCCTGGCACGCGCAAGGCGCTGTTCTGGGTGTCGCAGGCACTGGTCCTGGTCTGTATGGGCCTGCTGCTGTGGGGCTCCTGGGCCCAGGTGGAGGCGGGGCTGAACAGCTATAGCACCGTGCTGGGCTACCCGCTGGCCCTGGGCGCTGCGGCCACTCTGGTGCTGGCCGTGGGCCTGCTGGTGGTGTCGCTGCGCGACCTGCGCCGCGGCGCGCCGGCTGAAAACCATGCCGAAACGACGGTCGAGTAAGGAGTACGCACCATGGTTGTGACCCTGATCTTTCTGGCCGTGCTGATTGGCGGCATGGTGATCGGCATGCCCATCGCCCAGGCGCTGGTGCTGACCGGCGTGGCGCTGATGTGGCACCTGGACTTCTTCGACTCGCAGCTGCTTGCGCAGAACCTGCAGGCCGGCTTCGACAACTTCCCGCTGCTGGCCGTGCCCTTCTTCATCCTGGCCGGCGAGCTGATGAATGCAGGCGGCCTGTCGCGCCGCATCATCGACCTGGCACGTGCCTATGTGGGCCATATCCGTGGCGGCCTGGGCTATGTGGCCATTGGCGCGGCGGTGCTGCTGGCGTCCATGAGCGGTTCGGCCATTGCCGATACCGCCGCCCTGGCCACCATCCTGCTGCCCATGATGCGCGACCAGAAGTATCCCGACAGCTACAGCGCGGGCCTGCTGGCCTCGGGCGGCATCATCGCGCCCATCATTCCGCCGTCCATGCCCTTCGTGATCTACGGCGTGACGACCAACACCTCGATCAGCAAGCTGTTCCTGTCGGGCGTGGTGCCGGGCCTGATCATGGGCGTGTTCCTGATCTTTGCCTGGTGGTCCATCGCCCGCAAGTACGACCTGTCGCGCGGCGAGCGCATGGCCTGGGGCCCGCGCCTGAAGGCGCTGGCCAAGAGCTTCTGGGCCATGATGATGCCGGTCATCATCCTGGGCGGCCTCAAGGGCGGCGTGTTCACGCCCACCGAGGCGGCCGTGGTGGCAGCTGTCTACGCGCTGTTCGTGTCCATGGTGATCTACCGCGAGATGACATGGACCCGGCTCTACGCCGTGTTCCTGGCCGCTGCCAAGACCACGGCCGTGGTCATGTTCCTGTGCGGCGCCGCCACGGTGACGGCCTACATGATCACCCTGGCCGACCTGCCCAACATGCTGGCCGACAGCTTCTCGGGCCTGCTGGGCAGTCCCGTGCTGTTCATGGCCACGATGATGCTGTTCCTGCTGGTGGTGGGCACGGCCATGGACCTGACGCCGACCATCCTGATCTTCGGCCCCGTGTGTGCGCCGCTGGCCGTCAAGGCCGGCATCGATCCCATCTATTTCGGCTTCATGTTCATCTACGTGGGCTGCATCGGCCTGATCACGCCGCCCGTGGGAACGGTGCAGAACGTGGTGGCCGGCGTAGGCCGGCTGCGCATGGAGACCGTGATCAAGGGCACGAACCCGTTCCTGATGGTCTATGTGCTGCTTGCCGTGCTTTTCGTGATTTTTCCGCAAATCATCCTGGCCCCTCTGCGCTGGATGCATTGATCCCTCACTACAACCCAAGGAGATGAACATGCGTATTCCCTTTGCACTCGCCGGCCTGATGGCCGCCGTCACCACGCTGGCCGCCACGGGCCAGGCCATGGCCCAGGACTTCAAGCCGCGCATCGTGCGCTTCGGCTACGGCCTGGTCGATGAGTCCAACCAGGGCCGCGCGGCGCGCTTCTTTGCCAAGGAGGTCGAGAAGGCCACGGGCGGCAAGATGAAGGTGCGTGCCATCGGCAATGCCTCGCTGGGCTCGGACACGCAGATGCAGCAGGCGCTGATCGGCGGCGCACAGGAGATGATGGTCGGCTCCACCGCCACCCTGGTGGGCCTGTCGCCCGAGATGGCCGTCTGGGACACGCCCTTCCTGTTCAGCAATGTCAAGGAAGCCGACGCCGTGCTGGACGGCCCCGTGGGCGAGAAGGTCAAGGCCACGCTGGAGCCCAAGGGCATGGTGGGCCTGGTCTATTGGGAAAACGGTTTCCGCAACCTCACCAACAACAAGCGCCCCATCGCCAAGATGGAAGACCTGGCCGACGTGAAGCTGCGCGTGATGCAGAACAACGTCTTCCTGGACAGTTTCAAGGCCCTGGGCGCCAATGCCGTGCCGCTGCCGTTCTCCGAGCTGTTCACGGCGCTGGAGACCCGTGCCGTCGATGGCCAGGAAAACCCTTTCAACACCGTGCTGTCCAGCAAGTTCTATGAAGTGCAGAAGTACCTCACGGTGTCCAACCACGTCTACAGCCCCTGGATCGTCACCGTCAGCAAGAAGTGGTGGGACACGCTGAGCCCGGCCGAGAAGAAGGTGCTGCAGGATGCCGCCGTCAAGAGCCGTGAGTTCGAACGCAAGGACACGCGCGAGGAAGCCGCCAAGGCCCTGGCCGACATCAAGGCCAAGGGCATGCAGGTCAACGAGCTGCCCGCCGCAGAAGCCAGCCGCATGCGCGACAAGCTCGCGGCGGTGAATGCCGGCATTGCCAAGACCGTGGGCCAAGGCACATGGGACGAGGTGCAGGCAGCCGTCAAGCAGGCGCGCGCAGTGAAGTAAGCTTCGGAACAGGGCCGGACGCACCTGGGAGGGATGCCCCGGCCGACATTTCCCATAAAGACAACGCGACAGAGAGAAAACGCGCACCAGCGCATCCGCAGGAACCCCGCATGAGCACCATCCACCCCATCGTCGAGCAGGTCACGCGCCGCATCCGCGAGCGCAGTGCCCAATCACGCGCCGCCTACCTGGAGCAGGTGGACGCCATGGCCGCGCGCCCGCCCGGCGCCCAGTCCATGGGCTGCGCCAATGTGGCCCATGCCTTTGCGGGCATTCCGGGCGGCGACCGCATACGCATCGTGGAAGAGAAGGCGCCCAACGTCGCCATCGTCACCGCGTACAACGACGTGCTCTCGGCCCATGCGCCGCTGGCACGCTATCCCGACATCCTCAAGGACGAGGCGCGCAAGCTCGGCGCCACGGCGCAGGTCGCCGGCGGCGTGCCGGCCATGTGCGACGGCGTGACCCAGGGCGCGCCCGGCATGGAACTGAGCCTGTTCAGCCGGGATGCCATTGCCATGGGCACGGCTATCGCGCTCTCGCACGACGTGTTCGACGCCGCGCTGATGCTGGGCATTTGCGACAAGATCGTGCCGGGCCTGCTGATCGGCGCCCTGCATTTCGGCCATCTGCCCACGGTGTTCGTGCCGGCCGGCCCCATGACCTCGGGCCTGTCCAATGGCGACAAGGCCAAGGTGCGCGAGCAGGCCGCGCAGGGCCTGGTGGGCCGCAAGGAACTGCTGGCCGCCGAAACGGCTGCCTACCACGGCGAAGGCACCTGCACCTTCTACGGCACGGCCAACAGCAACCAGATGCTGCTGGAGGCCATGGGCCTGCATGTGCCGGGCACGGCCTTCATCAACCCGGCCGAAGGCGAACGCGAACTGCTCACGCGCGAGGCCATGCGCAGCGCGCTGGCCATTACCAAGAACCGCCGCTTCGCACCCATTGGCCATGTGGTGGACGAGCGCTGCATCGTCAACGCCATGGTCGCCCTGCTGGCCACAGGCGGATCGACCAACCACCTGATCCATTGGGTGGCCGTAGCGCGTGCGGCAGGCATCGTCATCGACTGGAATGATTTTTCGGAACTCTCGGGCGTGGTGCCGCTGCTGGCCCGCGTCTATCCCAACGGCAGCGCCGACGTGAACCAGTTCCAGGCCGCAGGCGGGCCGGGCTACGTGATCGGCCAGCTGCTGAAGGCCGGCCTCATGCATGGCGATGTGCTCACCGTGCGGCCCGAAGGCCTGCAGGAATTTGCGCGCATTCCCGTCGTGGAAGACGGCCATCTCGTCTGGCACGAGGCCGAAGTCTCCGGCGACCTGTCCGTGCTGCGCCCGGCCGATGCGCCTTTCAGCGCCACGGGCGGGCTCAAGCTGCTGTCAGGCAACCTGGGGCGCAGCGTGATCAAGGTCAGCGCCGTGCCCGAGGACCGCCATGTGGTCGAGGCGCCCGCGCGCGTCTTCGACTCGCAGGAAGCACTGCAGCAGGCCTTCAAGGCCGGCGAGTTGGACCGCGATGTCGTCTGCGTGGTGCGCTGGCAGGGTCCGCGCGCCAACGGCATGCCCGAGCTGCACAAGCTCACCCCGCCGCTGGCCGTGCTGCAGGGCAAGGGCTACAAGGTGGCCCTGGTCACGGATGGCCGCATGAGCGGCGCCTCGGGCAAGGTGCCCGCCGCCATCCATGTCTCGCCCGAGGCCTGCGTGGGCGGGCCGCTGGCGCGCCTGCAAGACGGCGACCTGGTACGCCTGGACGCCGTGGCTGGCACCCTGGCCGTGCTGGTCGATGACACCGAATGGCAGCAGCGGCCCCTGGCCACCATGCCGCAGGCACTGCGCCAGGCCAATGGCCGGGGTTTTGGCCGTGAACTGTTTGCCGGATTCCGGCGCCACGCGCTCAGCGCAGAAGAGGGAGCTTGCACATGGATCAACGACTGACGGCACTGGCCATCATGCAGGACGCGCCGGTCATCCCGGTCATCGTCCTGAACAACGTCGCACATGCCGTACCCATGGCCCAGGCCCTGGTCGCGGGCGGCATCCGCGTACTGGAAGTCACGCTGCGCACGCCCGAGGGCCTGGCCAGCATCGAAGCCATTGCACGTGCCGTGCCCGAGGCCATCGTGGGTGCCGGCACCGTGCGCAGCGCTGCCGATGCCCGTGCCGCCGCCAGCGCCGGTGCGCGCTTTGCCGTGAGCCCCGGCTACACCAGCGCACTGGGCCAGGCCTGCCAGGCCCTGCAGCTGCCGCTGCTGCCCGGCGTGGCCACCAGCGGCGAAATCATGGCTGCCCAGGACGACGGCTTCAACGAGCTGAAATTCTTCCCCGCCGTACAGGCGGGCGGCACGGCCATGCTCAAGGCCTGGCAAGGCCCGTTCGGCGACGTGCGGTTCTGCCCCACGGGCGGCGTGTCTGCGGACAATGCGGCGCAATTCCTGGCGCTGTCCAACGTGGTCTGCGTGGGTGGCTCCTGGCTGGTGCCTGCCGATGCGCTGGAGCAGGGTGACTGGAAGCGGATCACCGCACTGGCCGGAGCAGCCAAAAGCCTGCGCAGCGCCTGAGTCGCCATTGCCCCGGAACCAGCGGCCCCCAAGGGGCCGCTTTTGTTTGTCTGGGCCATCGATTGGGGATGGGGACTTGAATCCATTGAAAATTATGCGTATTGCGGCAATGTTTGCGCAAAATGCAAAGTCAAGGTGCGAGGAAATGAGGGATTGATTTCATAACACAACGTTACAATCATTGCTTATCCTTCAAACAGCCTTTTGACAAGACGATATCAATAGGCTGTCTTGAAGCATTCGCATATGCACAAGAATAATTGCCGCCTGAAGTTTCCGCCGCAATCATTCTTTACCGACCAAGAAAAATGCAATTGCCGTTGCAGGGCCTGAAAATAAAAATTGGCACTGGCGCCTCGCGGCGCCAGTGCCAATTTTTATTGATCGAGCATCGAGCATCGAGCATCGAGCATCGAGCATCGAGCATCGAGCATCGAGCATCGAGCATCGAGCATCGAGCATCGAGCATCGAGCATCGAGCATCGAGCATCGAGCATCGAGCATCGAGCATCGAGCATCGAGCATCGAGCAATTATAACATCAATATATCATTTTCGAGAATAATCCACGTCTTTTTTAGAAGAGGTGGATTATTCTTTTTCAAGTTCCCGATTTTCTACGGCCGAATAATCCTGGTGTCAGGGTAAATATTTCATCGTTGAAAATTATTCATTCGGCAATCAAGATGTTGAGCTTCAAAAAATCAAAAGTGATCACCAAACTGACCATTGGCTTTCTTGTGGTCTCATGCATTGGTGCATTCATCGGTATCAATGGAATACTGAAGGCAGGAGAAATCAATGATCTCGCAACGCAGATGTACGAGAAGGAACTGCTGGGCCTGTCACAAATATCCGAGGCCAATGTCCAGCTGATCGCGGCGGGCCGAGCCATCAGAAATGCCGTGCTTGCAAACGATGATGAAAGCAGAAACCGGCACACGGACGCCGTGCTGCAAAGGCTGCAACTGCTGAAAGAGGCACTGAACAACAGCAAGAGGCTTTTTGCCGAGGGCGATGGCAAGGAAAAGCTCAAGTCCATTGATGAAACCCTCGTCATCTATGAAAAGGGTCTGCTGCAGACGATTGAAAGAATCAAGTCAGAGCATCTTTCGGAATCCAGGGAATCGATTGATCTGATCAACAGATTCCGGGTGGAGTCCGACAAGATCGACAGCCTGATGACGGAAGTTGTCAATATCAAGAAGAAGAATGCCAGCTGGCTCAATGACGAGACCGACAGAATCTACGAAAAGATCCGGCTGATGCTCACACTCCTGACCATCTCCGGCGTGATTGTGGGGGTGGCCATTGGCGTGATCATCACAATTTCAATCACACGCCAGCTGGGCGGAGAGCCGGCAGATGTGGCGCACATTGCCGAAAACATCTCAAGAGGGGATCTGACCTCCCGGATCGACCTGTCCAGGGCACGCCCTGGCAGTGTGATCACGGCCATGCAGGAAATGCAGGTATCGCTGCAACGCGTCGTGGGCACCGTGCGCAGCAGCAGCGACAGCATTGCCACAGGCGCCACGCAGATTGATGCAGGCAATGCCAACCTGTCGAGCCGAACGGAAGAGCAGGCCAGCAATCTTGAAGAGACTGCCGCATCCATGGAGGAACTGGCCAGCACGGTGAAAAGCAATTCCGATGCGGCGATCACCGCCACCATGCTCGCCCAGTCAGCGCGCGATGCCGCAGCGCACGGCGGGGGCATGGCCCGGCAAATGGTGGACGTGATGAATGAAATAAACACGTCCTCCAAGAAAATCGAGGACATCATCAACGTCATTGATTCAATCGCTTTTCAAACCAATATTCTTGCGTTGAATGCTGCTGTCGAAGCAGCCCGCGCCGGAGAGCAGGGCCGTGGTTTTGCGGTGGTTGCCGCCGAAGTTCGCAGCCTTGCAGTGAAAAGTGCAGAGGCCGCAAAAGAGATCAAGTCTCTTATCGAGGACAGTGTTTCCAAGGTCGGCAATGGCCACCAGCTTGCCCAGGCTGCGGGCAGCAGCATTGAAGATATCGTCACCCAGGTCCAGAAGGTATCCAACATGATCGAAGAGATCAGTGGCGCCACCAGGGAGCAAAGCCAGGGCATCGATCAGATCAATGATGCGATCATCCAGCTGGACCAGGTCACCCAGCAAAATGCCGCTCTGGTGGAGGAGTCGGCAGCGGCGACCGGAAGTCTCAGCCAGCAGGCGCAGGCCCTGGTTTCGGCAGTTTCCATTTTCAAGCTGGACCCCGCGGAAAAGGAGGCCCCTGTCTTGAGGAAAATCCCCTCATCCATGAGACCGCTGAGTCTTTCCGCGTCCTGACGGAAATTCAGACCAGTGCGTCACAGCCAACGGGGAAGCATTTCTCCTGGCAGGCTTGCCTGCCAGGAGAACGGTGCCTGTTCGCTGGTATTTTGACCAGATGAGCGTTGAATGATGCATGCAGAGAGAAGACCTCCAAGCTGGCAGCCCAGGCGCTGGTATGCCTGTATTTTCATCGCATGTTTGGTGATCATTGGCGTTGCGGGCGTTTCTCTGATCTCCAGCTACGAGACATCGCTCCAAGAAGAGAAGTCGAATCTCCTGCATGCGCTGTCTGCCTCTGCCGCTGAAACCAACAAAATCATTCTTGCCACCTCTTTGGCGGTAGAGAGAACAGAACAACTTTTGCTGGCACCGGGCCGCCAAGGCGAAATCACGGCAGACCCTGATGCCAGCACCGATATCCGCAATGCCTTGATCCAGGAGGTGGCGGCGCTGCCCGGCGTCATAAGCATGAGCGTGTTTGATCGACATGGGAAATGGTCCATTTCCTCACGTTTCAGCAAGCTGCCGCTGCCTCCCGCCAACCCCGAGCGCCCCATCTGGAATGCAGCGCTGCAAACAAAGCCTGGCGGCTTCTTCTTGCTGGATTCAAGCAAATCGCCGGTCTTCGATATACCGTCCCTGGTGCTGGGGCGTCCGGTACGTGACTCCAGTGGGGCGCTGACTGGCATTGTGGTGGCCTTCATTGCCGTGGATTCCATTCGCCAGGCATTCGGTTCACTGCTGCTGGATGGCCATCAGGTCATGGTCAGCCTGCCAAACGGCAAAGATCTGGTCAGAATTCCCCCGGAGCATCCGCACATTCTGGACGGGATGGATTCGGGGCTTGCAAAAATGATGGCTGCAGGCGAGGGCATGTTGGACGCTGACGATGGCTTTGGACACCCCTGGATCGTCGCCATGCACCCCTCCAGCCAAGGCGGCATGGATCTCGCCTATGCCACGCTGGCCGCCAAGGCAAAGCTCGCGGCTCCATGGTGGAGGTTTGGAAAAACCATCATGGCATGGGCAGCCATCAGCCTGGCTTCATTTTTATTACTGGCGCAATTGTGGATGCGTGAGCGCAGAAGATCCTATTTCGAGGCGATGGATCTGGTGCAGGTGCATTCACAGCTGAGGCACCATCTTTTCCATGATCCTGCTTCCGAATTGCTTAATTCAACCGGATTTGAGCGACTGCTGAGCAGAACGCGAGCACAGCGGCGTCCTGTTGCCATCCATGTCATCGGTATCGAGCATTTGCAAGTGCTGGCAGATACGCTGGTTCCTGGAATGGACAACCCACTGATCTCGCAACTGGCAAAACAATTGCGCTCCTGTATTGGACAGAATGACGTCGCCGCCCGCCTTGCCATCGAGGAGTTCTGTGTCGCCCAATATGAAGGGGACCCCGATTCCATGGCGAAAACGCTCTCCATCCGACTGGGTGAAAAGCGCTACATGCTGGGTGAGCGCAGCATTTTGCTGTCTGTTTGCGTAGGGACGGCGGTCCGCAAGAACAACGAGGACTGGAATCAGCTGCTGCGCGACGGGCGCGCGGCAATGGAGCGGGCGCGATCCCAGGGACGTGGGCGATTCGTGAAATTCGAGCCTTCCGCCGATGGCCCCATGCAGGAGCAACTGCTGCTGGAGCAGGATTTCCGATCCGCCATCGGAACAAGCCAGTTGTTCATGGCGTACCAGCCGATCTGCCATGTGGCCACGGGAAAAATATCGGGGTTCGAGTCGCTGATGCGCTGGAACAGCCCGGCCAGAGGGTCTGTCCCACCAGGCGTCTTCATTCCCATGGCAGAGCGGCGCGGCCTGCTGCTTCCCATCGACCAAATGGTGGAGCGCTCCCCGCTGCTGGTTGCCAACGGATGGCCGTCCGATATCTCGGTGTCCATCAACTGCCCAGCCTTTGAATTTCTCGATCCAGGCATGGCGGTGCAGTTGAAGGAACATCTGGACCGCGCCGGCCTGAACCCCGAGCGCTGCTACATCGAGGTGACGGAATCGGCCCTGCTTCAAGATGATGAGCAGGTGCTGTCCGTCATGCGGCAAGTCAAGGCACTGGGCGTGAATCTCGCCATCGATGACTTTGGCTCCGGCCATGCCAGTCTTTCCTACCTGCACCGCTTTCCCTTCAACCTGATCAAGATCGATCGCAGCTTCATACAGGCCATGGACAAGGACGCCGGGGCTGCCGCGATTGTCGAGGCCACGCTGGCACTGAGCCGCAGATTGGGCCTTGAAGTCGTCGCGGAAGGCGTGGAAACCACGGAGCAGTTTCTGCACCTGCAGCAGCTCGGGTGCACGTATGTCCAGGGATTCCTGATCGCCCGCCCGATGAACGAGGAGCATGTCCTGCCGTTCCTGGAGAGCTTCAGGCTCAGCGACGTGCTGGAGTGTCCCGCGCACGCCTGAGCACGGTTGCTGCACTGGGGCACAATCGCGCCCTCAGCAGACGCCGCCTGCGCAAGAGGGCCTTGCCGCCATGATGAAGATCGACTCCACCACCGTGCAGCTTGTGCTTGCGATTGCCGAGGAGGGCAGCATTTCACGCGCAGCCGACAGGCTGCAACTGGCGGTGGCAGCGGCCTCGCGGCGGCTCAGTGACCTGGAGCAGCAACTGGGCGCCAAGCTGTTCAAGCGGCAGCCCCATGGAGTGCGCGCCACCGAGCCTGGCCTCAAGCTGCTGGCCCATATCCGCCAGATAGGCAACCTGGTGGAGCGGCTGGAAGCCGACGCCCAGGCGCTGGGCCGCGGGCGCGACGGCCGCATCATCATCGGCGCCCCCAAATCCGCCATCCTGCAGTTCCTGGCCGCCGACATCGCCGTCACCCAGCGGCGCTATCCCCAGATCACGCTGCAGGTGATGGAGGAGAACAGCCGCATCGTCCAGCAACTGCTGCGCGACAAGGTCATCGACATCGGCATCTTCGAGAAGACCAGCGGCTTCGTGGATCTGCCACGCTCCGACTACCGCAAGGACAGCCTGGTACTGGTCTACAGCCGCAGGCGTTTCAGCTTTGCCGTCGAGCCTGTGATGCTGGACCAGTTGCTGGACTGCCCCATCGTCAGCCTGGGCCGGGGCTCGGCCATCCTGGCCGCTTTGCGACGCGCCCACCGCAGCCGGGGCAGGGTGTTTCGCAACGATTTCGCCGTCAGCGGCTTCGACACCATGCTGGCCCTGGTGCGCGAAGGATTGGGCGTGGGGCTGATGCCACCCGGCGTGCTGCGCAGCTTCCACCCTGAGCCCGACCTGGGTTGGGCCACCCTGGAAGGCGATTGGCACGAGCGCAGCTACGTGCTGTCCTTCATCGAAGGCCAGGCCCAGGAACAGGCGCTGCGCAACGTCGTCGCCGCCCTGCTGCAGGGCGAACGCGCGATCTGACCCTTCTGGTTTCGCAGATTGCGAAACCAGGCATGCGGCACACAGGCTTGCCGCGATATCGGCGCCCGGCGACAGTGACTGCACAACAACGATGTGCAGGAGACAGACATGAAACGCCGCGACTTCATCGCGGCCAGCGCCACCGCGCTGGCCGCACCCTGGGCAGGGGCCGCGCCCCCGGCCTCCGAACTGCCCAAGGGGTCCGTCAAGATCCTGGTGGGCTGGGCACCGGGCGGCGGCACCGACGTGTTCGCGCGTATCGTGGGCCAGAAGCTGTCCGAGGTCTGGGGCCGGCCCGTGATCGTGGAGAACAAGCCCGGCGCCACGGGCTCGCTGGCGGCCGAATACTTTGCCAAGACCCGCTTCACAGAAGGCATCAACCTGCTGATGGCCCATGTGAACACGCACGCCATCTCGCCGCAGATCTTCAGATCCATCACCTATGACCCGCTCAAGGACTACGCGCCCATCGCCCTGATCGGCGCAACGCCCCACATCCTGGTGACCAGCAGCAGGAACGGCCATGCCTCGGTGCAGGAAGTGGTGGAGCTGTGCAGCAAAAGCCCCGGCAAGGTCAGCTTCGGCTCTTCTGGCACAGGTTCGGTGCAGCACCTTGCGGCCGAGATGTTCAACATGGCGGCAGGTGTCAAGAGCATCCACGTTCCCTACAAAGGGTCCGGCCCCATGCAGACCGACCTGATCGGAGGACAGATCGACTTCAGCTTCGACACCATGACAGCCGCCACTGCCCAGGTCCGCGCAGGAAAAATGCTGGGCATCGCCCAGACCCGCGTGAATCGTGCCAAGGGATTCCCGGCCATGCCCACCATGGACGAGCAGGGCTTCAAGGGCTTTGACGCATCGAGCTGGTACGGCGTCGTCGGCCCGCGCGATATGTCCAGGGAACTGGCCCAGCGCATCAATGCCGACATCAACCGCGTGCTGGCCATGCCCGACGTGGTCAGCCGCTTCGACGGATACGGCGTGGAGGACGGAGGCGGCTCCGTGGACAAGTTCGCGGCCTTCATGGCTGCCGAATACAAGAAGTGGGGCGACGTGGTGCGCGCTGCAAAAATTACCGAAGAAAGCTGAGGACCCGGCATGAGCAATCCCCAATCCAACCCGCTGCAACTGCCCCTGCAAGGCATCCGCGTGCTCGACGTCAGCCAGGTCATGGCCGGCCCATTTGCCTGCATGCTGCTGGCCGACCTCGGCGCCGATGTCATCAAGGTCGAGCCTCCGGGCACCGGCGACCAGACGCGGGGCGCCATGGGCTTCAAGATGAAGGGCCCGGACAGCATGGGCTTTCTGAACATGAACCGCAACAAGCGGTCGCTGACGCTGGACCTCAAGAGCGAGGAGGGGCGTGAGGCCTTCTACCAACTGGCCACGACAGCCGATGTCATCGTCGAGAACTACCGGCCAGGCGTGGTCCAGCGCCTGAAGATCGACTACGAAAGCATTCGCCGCATCAATCCGCGCATCGTCTATGTCAGCATCTCGGGCTTCGGCCAGAGCGGCCCCTGGGCCCAGCGGCCGGGGTTCGACCTCATGGCCCAGGCCATGTCGGGCGTGATGAGCGTCACCGGCTACAAGGGAGAGAAACCCGTCAAGGCCGGCGTGCCCGTAGCCGACATCGGTTGCGCACTGTTCGCCACCTACGGACTGCTGGCCGCCTACATCGGCGCGCAGAAGACAGGGCAGGGCCAGCACATAGACGCCTCGCTGTTCGACTCGGCCATGGCTTTCTCGATCTGGGACATGTCCGAATACTGGGGCACCGGCGTGCCGCCCGCGCCGCTGGGCACCAGCAACAAGATGAGCGCCCCCTACCAGGCCGTGAAGGCGCGCGACGGCTATTTCGTCATGGGCGCCACCAACCAGAAGCTCTGGGCCAGGCTGTGCGCGCTGATCGAACGCGCGGACCTGGTCGAACATCCGGACTACGCCACCGTGGCGCTGCGCCTCAAGCACCGGGAGGCATTGATAGAGGCACTAGAAGCGGAATTTGTCCACCACGACAGCGCCGACTGGGTGGACCGCATGCTGGAGGCAGGCATTCCCGCAGGCCCGCTGCTCACCTATCCGCAGGCCTTCGAGGGTGAACACGGCCAGCACCGCGGCATGTGCATGGAGATCGACCATCCCATCGAAGGCAAGGTCAAGAACATCGGCTTTCCCGTCAAGATGCTCGGCACGCCCCAGCAGGTGCGCCGCCATCCGCCGCTGCTGGGCGAGCACAACGCAGAAATCATGGCCGAACTCCAGGCACTGAAGGCCGCCGCATGAGCACGGCCCTGCATGAATCCGTGGCGCTGACCGTTCACGCCGGGGGCGCGGCCGAGATCCTCATCGACCGCCCCGAACGCCACAACGCCATGACACTGCCCATGTACGAGGCACTGCTCACGGCCCTGGAGCGCTGCCAGGCCGACCCGGCCATCCACTGCGTGATGCTGCGCGGTGCGGGCGGCAAATCCTTCATCTCGGGCACGGACATCGCCTACTTCAAGGACTTCCATGACGGCCAGCAAGGCATTGCCTATGAAGCCTTCGTGGAGCGCGTGATCGACGCCGTGGAGCGCATCGCCGTGCCCACCATCGCCGTCATCGACGGCTGGGCCGTCGGCGGCGGCCTGGCCCTGGCCACTGCATGCGACTTTCGCATCTGCAGCACAGGCTCGCGCTTCGGTGCGCCGATTGCCAAGACGCTGTCCAACACGCTGTCGTCACGCAACATCGCGCGCCTGGTGGCCAGCCTGGGCGTGCCACGCGTCAAGCGCATGCTGCTGCTGGCCGACTACCTGTCAGCCGGGCAGGCCGAGGCCTGCGGGTTCGTGCATGCGGTGGTGCCGGCAGATCAATTGCAAGCCCAGGCACAGGTGCTGGCCGAGCAGCTCATGGCCTTGTCGGCAACCACCCAATCAGCGGTCAAGGAAAGCCTGAGGCGCATCGTGGTGGAGCAGCGGCTGGATGATGAGGATCTGGTTTCTGCGGTTTATGGGAGTGGGGAGTTTCGCGCTGGGGTGGCGGGATTCAACAGGCAATGATTTGAGCCAGCCTTGCCAGAATCTGGCGCAATCCTACAAATTGCTTGGCTAAACTCCACAGCCTGGAAAGAGGCGGTGGCTGCATTCTTGGCCTGAAAGAAAAGGCCGGTTGCTGCGCGTAGCCGCCCCTCAGATCAACGCAGCCCGAGAAATCCCATGCAAATCAAGAAATGCATTTCCGTCCTGCTGGCCAGCAGCTTCATCCTGCCGGTTCTGCCTGCGCATGCAGGCGAAGAGACGGTGCAGCTCATGTCCAATGGCCGCTACCAGACCTACAGCCTGCCCGACGATGCGCAGCAGGTGCAACTGGTCGAGACTTTGGCTGGCAACTGCAGCTACAACCAGAACTGGGGCTATGACCTGGGCCGCCGGGAGATGTGGGTCAAGGGCGGTTGCGGCGGGCGTTTCCGCATCCTGACCGGCCTGCCCCAGGGCGCGCAGGGCCAGGAAGGCGGGAGCGACAACACGGGCGCATGGATCGCCGGTGCCGCCGTGGCAGCCATTGCCGGCGCCGCCATTTTGGCGAACAAGCGCGACAAGGACCGCGAACGTGACCGCGACGACCAGTGGAACGATGACCGCTATCCGGGCCAGCAGCCCGGCTATCCCTCGTGGGGCGGACGGGAGGTGCGGGGCCAGAACGGGCTGTGCCTGGATATATCCGGGGGGCTTCGCCCAGGCAATGGGCTCATCGTCTACCACTGCAGCGGCGGTGAGAACCAGCGCTTCACGTTGACGCGTGATGGCGAGATGCGCGTGGGCGACCTGTGCCTGGACGTGGCCGATGGCAACACCCGCAATGGTGCGCGGGTGATTGCCTGGCAATGCCGCAACCAGCCCAACCAGAAATGGGACTGGAGCCGTGGCCAGATCCGCAGCCGCTTTGCCAACAAGTGCCTGGACATCGAAGGCGGCAATGCCCGGCCGGGCCAGCCCGTGATCGTGTGGTCCTGCGCCGGCGGCCCGAACCAGCGCTGGAACTGAGGACGCTTGTTGCACAAGCTCTCTGCCGCGCCCGGGCCAGTGCCCGGACGCAACGCCGTCGCGGGCTTCCGGCGGCTGGGGCCCTTGCAGTGGCTGGGCCTGATCACTGGCGCCGTACTGCTGGGCGATGCCGTGGTGCTGATGGCGCGCGGCATGTTCAATCTGGGCGTGACGCTGCCAGCGGTGCTGGGACTGCTGTTCATGGCCTGCAGCTTCTGGCGCTCGGCCATTGCGCGCAGGCTGCGCGCCAGTGCATGGCTGCGGCGCGCCTGGTGGCTGGGCTGGGCGGCGTTGGCGATGTGGCTGGTCAGCCTGCTGGTGTTCTGGGCGCACCTGCTGTCCGCCTCGTCCGGGTTGCCACCGGACCAGCCGGTGCAGGCCATCGTGGTGCTGGGCAGTGCCACGCGTGACGGCCAGCCGTCGCTCACGCTGGCCCAGCGGCTGGACCGCGCTGCCGAGCTGGCCGCCCGCCAGCCCAAGGCGCTGGTGCTCACCAGCGGCGGGGTGGACTTTGGGGAAAGCGAGAGCGAGGGCGCCATCATGGCGCGCTATCTGCAGCAGCGCCACGGCCTGCCGCCCGAGCGCCTGCTGATGGAGGAGCGCAGCACCAGCACGGCGCTGAACCTGGCCTGGAGCCTGCCCCTGCTGCAGGCGCGCGGGGTGGAGCCGCAGGCGGCAATCGCCATCGTCACCAGCGACTTCCACACTCTGCGCGCCGGCTGGATAGCCGAGCGCAGCGGCTACGGCCAGGCCTTCACCGTGGGTGCGCCCACGCCCGTGACGATCCGCGCCAACGCCTGGCTGCGCGAGTACTTTGCGGTGATCAGCGGATGGGTGCTGGGGGAGTTCTGAGCCGCTGTGCGATGGGCTGCGGCCTTGCGGATTGGCTCCACAATGTGATTCTTCATAAATCAACAGGAGTGAGACAGTGGCAAGCGAACAGCGTCCTTTCCGGGTTCTGGGCATACAGCAGGTGGCCATTGGCGGCACCGACAAGCAGCGCATGAAGCGCCTGTGGGTGGACATGCTGGGCCTGACCCAGACCGGCACATTCCAGAGCGAGCGCGAGAACGTGGACGAAGACATCCTGGCCATGGGCCAGGGCGCGCACAAGGTCGAGGTGGACATCATGCAGCCGCTGAACATCGACAGGAAGCCCGCCGTCCACACCACGCCGCTGAACCATATCGGCCTGTGGATCGACGACCTGCCGCTGGCCGTGCAGTGGCTGACGGAGCAGGGCGTGCGCTTTGCGCCCGGCGGCATCCGCAAGGGCGCGGCCGGCTACGACATCTGCTTTCTTCACCCCAAGAGCAATGACGAGTTTCCGATCGCTGGCGAGGGCGTGCTGATCGAGCTGGTACAGGCGCCGGCCGAGGTGATCGCCGCCCTGGGCTGAGACGCCTTCAGGCGAAAGGCTGGACGCGCCGCTCGGCATGCTCCAGCAGCCACAGCCTTTTTCGGGCGCGCGTCATGGCCACGTACAGGCGGTTGCGCTCCAGAAAGGCCAGCGCGTGCAGGGCCGAGGCCGGAAAGCGGCCAGGCTCCATGAAGGGCAGGGCGACATGCTCGTATTCCTTGCCTTTGGCTTCCTCGATGGTGCTCAGATGAAAGTCGAAGCCGCGCTCGGCCCGCACGGTTCGTTCGAAGCGCGTAGCCATGGCGGCCACCTGGGCCAGCATGTCGGGCACGGCCATGCCCGCCACCGAATCCATGAAGGCCTTCACGCGCTGACGCATGGCCGCCGCCTGGGCCTGCGACAGGGCCACGCCCGCAAAAAGGCCCCAGACATCGGCCTGCTCCAGCAGGCTGCGTGCGTCTGACTGAAGCGCCAGGGGCAGTTGCAAGAAGCTGCCAAAGGCCTGGAAGTTGCGTTGCCCGCCCTGCAGGCTGGACTGGTTGCCCAGAAATCGCCAGATGATCTGCGGGTTGTGCAGCATCTCGCCCGCCATGCGCTGGGCCAGCGTATGGCGGCTTGACGGATCGGCCATGTCGGCACCATCCACGCTGCCCTTGCCGTAGAAAAGCGCACCTTCCACAAAGGCCGCCAGGATCCCGCTGCCCAGCACGCTGACCTCGGCCTTCCATGACAGCGCCTGCATGCCATGTGCATAGCAAAGGCCCAGCAGCAGGGCAATCTCGCGCTGCAGGTAAAAGCGCTTGAAGCCGTAGAAGCTGGCGGACTTGCCGGCGCGGTGGATGGCCCATTCCAGCGCGCAGGCATCTTGCTCATGGCGCAGGATCACGGTCAGCGAGGGATTGCGCGCGCCGGGCGACGGTGGCTCACCCGGCGCCGCCGTTGTCGTGCCGCGCGCCAGACCGGCCTGGATCTGCAGCAGCTGGTCAATGCACTGGCTGTCATCGGTGTGCTGCAGTTGCTGCACGGTGCTGAAGCGCGTGGGCGCCGCAGTCAGGCCAACGTTGAACAGCGCATTGACCGCCTTGGCGATCTGCGGGCCAAAGCGCCGCGACTGGGTCAGCGCCAGCGTGGCCGTGGCCTGGGGCAGGAAGTCATCGAGCTGGTGGAGCTTGTCGCGGAACACGGACCAGGCCTGCGCCTCGATGTGCTGGTTGAAGTCGCCTGCGCCCAGAAAGGCGCAGCCGCTGGTTCCGACCAGGGCGCGCAGCAGCTGCAGCGAGGCCGGGTCCAGGTCATGCATCTCGTCGAACACCACCAGGTCGTAGCGCGGCAGGTCCAGCGCCTGGCCCTGCAGGGCGTCGCTGGCCAGTGCATGGCTGCAGTCGCCTTCGGCGTAGTACAGCGGGTCGCCGCAGTGGTCGATGCGGCGGCGCTCGTACTCGAAGAACAGACCGGCCATGCGGTAGTCGAGCAAATACTCCTCGCAGAAACTCGCCAGTCCCATGCCTTCCTCGGCCAGGCGCTGCGGCAGCAACGACTTCTTGGCGCTGAGGTTGAAGTCCCAGAAGGCGTCCAGATCCAGGTCGCCGGGCTGCTCGAACAAAGGGTCGGGCTGCCATGCCAGCCGCTCGCACAGGGCGGCATGTGCCTCGTGCACACGGGCCTGCAGTGCCACGCGGTCGGCCAGAAAGCGGGCAGCAGGGTCGCGGCGGCGGATCTGCTGGGCCGCCCAGCGCTCCACCGTGGTGATCTGTACCTGGGGCGGCACTTCGCGCACCAGTTGCTTGAGCCGGTGATGAAAGGCCGCCACGCCGGAGCGCGAATAGGCCAGCACCAGGATGCGCTGGGCATGGCCGCCGCGGCAGGCCTGAACCACCTTGCAGGCCAGCGTGGTCGTCTTGCCTACGCCTGCCAGCGCCGCCACGATGGCCGAACGTCCCTCATGCGCCAGGATGGCTTGCTGCTCGCGCGACAGCAGCAGCGGTTGGCCGTGATCGGTGGGAAATTCCAGGGAGCGCAGGGACATCGGAGCGAATCGGGGGAAAGTGGTGGAAAGCGGGTGGAAGCACGGGCCGTGGCAATGAAAACCGCCGTGGCGACGACGGCGGGCACCCATTGTGGTCGTTTTGGAGAGGCATCTGGCAGGTATTGGGAATCAAGGCCGGCGCCCGCTTGCACATCTTTTTCGGCCTGCATCGGACAATTGAGCGATGTTGGCCGCCAATGGCTGCGCGCTTGCAGCATGAAGCATGCAGGCAGAAAAACTTCTGCCAAAACGCAGCGAACATCGCTCAAAAATAAGCGAAGTTCGCTCTTTTTGCGGGCCATGAAAATGGGGCAACTATTTTTGCCAAGGAGCCGGCTTTTTCATTCCCAAGGCTTTTTTTGCTCATCAGAATGAAAAAAGCAGACCCACAGAGGAGTTTTTGATGACCGCCTGCAGCACCACCCCGACGACTTCCGCTACCTCCGCACAACCTGCGGCCGGCAGCCCATTGCAATGGCATGCACGCCCCTCCAAAAGCGACACGCTGCCGTTTGAAGGCGCCTGGAGCGTGCAGGCCATCCAGGAACTGCTGGACAAGCCCTTCATGGACCTGATGTTCCAGGCCCAGAGCGTGCACCGTGAGCACTGGCCTGCGGGCGACATCGAGCTGGCCACGCTGCTGTCGGTCAAGACGGGCGGATGCCCAGAGAACTGCGGCTACTGCCCGCAGGCGGCAGAGTTCGATACCGGCGTCAAGGCGGAAAAGCTCATGAGCGTGGACGAAGTCACGCGGGCCGCCCAGGCCGCCAAGGACGCGGGCGCCACGCGCTTTTGCATGGGCGCAGCCTGGCGCGCGCCCAAGGACCGCGACATCGAGAAGATGAACGAGCTGATCGGCGCCGTGAAGGGTCTGGGCATGCAGACCTGCGCCACGCTGGGCATGCTCCAGCCGCACCAGGCGCAGTCGCTGCGCGAAGCGGGCCTGGACTACTACAACCACAACCTGGACACCGCGCCCGAGTACTACCAGGACGTGGTCAGCACGCGCCAGTACCAGGATCGCCTGGACACGCTCAAGGCCGTGCGCGGCGCGGGCATCAGCGTGTGCTGCGGCGGCATCATCGGCATGGGCGAGGCGCCTGTGCACCGCGCGGGCCTGATCGCCCAGCTGGCCAATCTCAACCCCCATCCCGAATCCGTGCCCATCAACAGCCTGGTGCGCGTGCCCGGCACGCCGCTGGCGGACAGCGAGCCAGTCGGTCCGCTGGACTTCGTGCGCGTGATCGCGGTGGCGCGCATCACCATGCCCAAGGCGCGCGTGCGCCTGTCGGCAGGCCGGCAGCAGCTGGGCGACGCCGTGCAGGCCCTGTGCTTCATGGCCGGCGCCAATTCCATCTTCTACGGGGACAAGCTGCTGGTCACCGGCAACCCCGATGTGGAAGCCGACACCACGCTGCTGCGCAAGCTGGGCCTGAGCGGCACGCGGACCTCGGTACAGGAGTGAGCTTTTTGAGCTTTTGAGCTCTTTTGAGCCAGCGGCTCAGGACTGCGGCCGGCCGCTGCCTTGCGCGGCGGCGGCCGCATCGTCGTCGCCGGCGTCGAGCAGCCGGGCCGCACGGTTGCTCAACGCGGAATCCGCACGGAAATAGCCCAGCACCGTATTGACGCTGCTGTGCCCCGTCAGCGCCATGGTGTCGGGCAGGGGCACGTTCTGGCGCCCGGCCTCGGTCACAAAGCCCGAGCGCAGGGAATGCGCCGAGAAATCCCCCTCCACGCCCGCCAGCGCGCAGCGCTGCTTCACGATGTCGCGCACGGCCGCTGGCGACAGGGGCTCGCCCACATGGCCGCCCTTGCGGATGCGCCGGAAGATCGGCCCTTCCTGTATGGCAGCGGCACGCAGCCAATCGGCCAGCGCCTGGGCCGCGCGCCCGGTCACGGGCTTGTGGTTCTCGGGCGCATCCCGCCCGGACTGGTTGGTCTTGGAGTGAGCCAGCGTGTAGATGAATTCCTGCGGCCCCACGGCGCGCAGGTGGCGCATGTCGGCCCCGGCCACCTCCGAGCGGCGGCGCCCGCCGCTGGACCAGGCGAACAGCAGCAGGGCGCGGTCGCGGCGGCCGCGCAGGCTGTCGTCGCAGGTGTCCAGCAATTGCTCCAGCAGGTCGCGCGTCAGCGCATCCTTTTTGGCGGGCTGCTCGCCGCGCCGCGCATAGGCCTTGCGCGTGCGCGACATCAGCTCGCGCACCGCACCGTCCTGGCAAGGGTTGGCCAAACCGTGCACCTGATGGGCCTTGGACAGCACCGCCATGCGGTGCACCAGCGTGTTGTGCGACAGGGGGCCTTCGCGGGCCTTGTATCCGGCCTCGACCAGGGCGCGGTCCATGTGCGCCGGCATTTCACTGGCCAGGCCCGCGCCGGTCTGCCGCTGGGCGTGGTCGATGATGAATTGCAGCACGCAGGGCACATTCAGCGGCAGCTGCATCTGCCGCTCAAAACGCAGCGCATGCCAGGCGGCCCAGTAGCGCATCGCACTCTGGTAGCTGTTTCTGGTGTTGGTGGATTCGCCCTCGCGCAGCAACTCGCGCACGGCCTGTTGGGCGGCTGGCTCCAGCCCTGCAGAGGGCAGGGTGCTGCCTTGCTGTGTGTCTTCCAGAAGCTGGTCTTGGGGAATCAGCGAAAAGGGGCCGTTGCGCATCCGTGGATTGTCGCCCGACGCAGCAGGGCCGCCCGCCGCGGAGTCTGCGGCAATGCAGGCCATGCAAAGTTCAGTTTCCAGGCTTTCCAGAGGCTGCAGCGGCTTTTTGCCTGGGCAAAGCCGTGTAATGTGCGTATCCATACTGTATGAAAATTTCATATGTAATATTTAATACATGGCACATATGATGTATTACGTAATATTAAAATAAGTCACGATAACAATCACTTATCGTTGGTAACCTGGAAAATAGTTCACGATATGCAGAAAACATCCACCCGCGGCGTGCAGGAAGCCGATGTCTGGGCCGCGGCAGACGCCTTGATCGCCCAGGGCCTGCGGCCGACCATCGAGCGCGTGCGCCAGCAAATCGGCCGAGGCTCGCCAAATACCGTCAGCCCGATGCTGGAGACCTGGTTTGCCACCCTGGGCCAGCGCCTGGGCGTGGCGGCAGGGCAGGGCGAGCTGCTGCCCTCGTCCGTGCCCGATCCCGTTCAGCGCCTGGCGCAGCAGCTTTGGGACGCTGCCCAGGAAGCCGCCATGGAGGCCGCCCGCGCCGCGCTGCAATCTCGCGAGGAAGCAGCGCAGGCCACGCAGGCCGAGCTGCAGGAGCAGCAAGAGCAAATGGCGCGGCGCGAGGCGTCCATGCAGGCGCAGAAAGAGGCCATGGACCAGGCCCTGCAAGTGGCCCAGGCGCAGTCGCAGGACTTGTCGCGCCGGCTGGATGAAATGCAGCAGCAGCTGCAGGACCGAGACGAGCGTCTGGAGGAAATGCGCGATGCGCTGGCCGAAGCCGCCCGCCAGCGCGAGGCGCTGCAGCAAAAGCATGGCGAGGAAATGCAGTCCGCCGCGCTGGAGCGCCAGCGCATGGCCGAGCAATACGCGGGCAATGAGCGCCACATGCTCAACGAAGTGGACCGTGCACGCCAGGAACTGGCGGCTGCGCGCAAGACAGCCACCGAGCAGGAGCGCAAGGCAGCGACCCGCCTTGCAGAACTGCAAGGCCGCTATGAAAAGAGCGAGGAGGAGCAGCTGAGCCTGCACTCCCAGCTGCAGACCGCCCAGAATGCGGCCGCCCTGGCGCAGGAGCGTGCGGCGGACCTGCGCAGCCTGCTGGAGGCGCAGCAGCGATTGGCCGCTGGCGGTGCCTTGCCGGATGCCGGCGCGGGGCTTTCGCTGGGCCGGCGCGGCAGCCTGTCCGCGGCGCGCCGCTCCATGACGCGCCTCAAGGACAGGAGAGGCTAGGGCGTATCGCCCAGGCCAAGGTCAGGCCTTGGCGCGCGATTTGCCTTGGGACGGCCGATGTCTGCGCATGGCCTGCGTGATGCTGTCTACCGTTCCACGCACATGCGCGCGCACTTCGCGCTCCATGCGATCCGGGTCACCGGCCTGCAGGCTGGCCACCAGTTGCTGGTGGTGCTCCTGCAACTTCGGCGAGGGCTCGTTGTTTTCCAGCCAGATCCGCATCAGCGGCTCGACCACCGAGTGCAGGGCCGAGATCTGCTCGCACAGGCGCGGGGCTGCGCTGATGCGGCAAAAGCGCTCGTGAAAGCGACGGTGCACCGTGATCCATTCCGACTGGTCACTCTCGCAACGCTTCATTTTCGAGAGCAGGTCCTGCAGGTCGTCCACATCCGCCTGGGTGCAGCGCTTGGCGGCCATGGCTGCGGCCAGGCCTTCGAGCACGGCACGCATCTCGAAAACCTCGATGACCTCGCTCTCGGAAAGCTCCCGAACGATCGCGCCCCGGTTCGGCGGCATGACCAACAGGCCTTCCGCAGTCAGCCGGCGCAAGGCCTCGCGGACCGGCATGCGGCTCATGCCGATGGAGTTGGCGATGTCATCGGCCACCAGCCTGTCGCCCGGCTTCAGCAGCCCCATGCGAATGCCATGAGAGAGGTGTTGGTAGGCCTCTTCGTGGGCACTGGTCTGTGCCGCATCGGGCGAGGGGGTGGCAAGTGGCGGCATGGTGATGGTTCTGGGGTGGGCGGAGCCCGGTCGTCATTCTAGGTTTGGCTATCAGGGTCCAGGGCGCACTCTGATGGTGCATTGTGTACGGCCAATCCAGGCATGGTGATTGCTTGGGTATCTTTGGAAAAATTGGATACAAAGATATCAGGATACGGTAATCTCGAGGCTGCCATCGCGCCCTGCGTCGATGGCGGTCCGCTGCAAGCAGCGTTGGCAGCCCCCCGGCCCCCCATTCATTGCCCGAAATCCAAGTCCCAGCAACACAAGGAAGAAGAACCGTTATGCGTAATTTCCAGAATCCTGGCCGTTCCGTCGTCATGTCCACGCACGGCATGGCGGCAACCTCACACCCGGCCGCCACCCAGGCCGCTGTTCGCATCCTGGAGGCCGGCGGCACCGCCATGGATGCCGCCGTCGCGGCCTGTGCGGTCCAGTGCGTGGTGGAGCCTGGCTCCACCGGCATTGGAGGAGACTGCTTTGCGCTGTACAGCGAAAAGGGCTCCGACCGGATCACGGCCTACAACGGCGCCGGCTGGGCGCCCCAGGCCACCTCCCTGAAGGCCGTTCTTGCCTCGGGCGAGGAAAAGCAATTGCGCCGCCAGTCGCCCTACGTGGTCACGGTGCCTGGCGCCGTGGACGCCTGGGTCGCCTTGACGGAGCGGTTCGGCCGGCTGCCCATGGGCCGCCTTCTGGAAGATGCCATCCGCTTCGCCGAGCAGGGCTATGCCGTGGCGCCGCGCGCCGGCACCGACTGGGCCATGCACACGCAACTGCTGGCCGCCACCACTGCGCGCGACATCATGCTGGTCGATGGTCAGGCCCCGGCCATCGGATCGGTTCACCGCCAGCCGCAGTTGGGCGCTACCTTGCGAAAAATCGCCGAGCAGGGCCGCGCCGGCTTCTACGAGGGGGAGGTCGCGCAGGACATCGTCTCCTATCTGCGCAGCCTCGGTGGCGTGCACACGCTTGAGGACTTCGCCACCTATCGTGGCGAGTTCGTGCAGCCGGTCAAGAGCAGGTTCCGAGACCATGTGGTGCACGAGTGCCCCCCTCCGGGCCAAGGCATCATTGCCCTGCTGCTGCTGAACATTCTGCAGGGCCTGGAGCCGGGCACGGACCCGCTCTCGCCCGAGCGGCTGAAGGCCGAGATCGATGCCACGCGCATGGCCTACCGGGTGCGGGATGCGCTGCTGGCCGATCCACGCTTTGCCGATGTGGACGTCGACTATCTGCTGTCGCAGGAGCTGGCCGGCCAGCTGCGCAACGGCGAGTTCCCGGAGCATTTCAAGACCCCGGCGACCAATGCGGCAGCGGAGCACAAGGACACGGTCTACATCTCGGTAGTGGACAAGGATCGCAACTGCGCCAGCTTCATCAACTCGATCTTCCACCCCTTCGGCTCCGGCCTGATGGCGCCCAAATCAGGCGTGCTGCTGCACAACCGGGGCCAGAGCTTTGAACTGGCTGAGGGCCACCCCAATTGCATCGGGCCCGGCAAACGGCCCCTGCACACCCTCCTCCCCGGCATGACCACGAAGGATGGCCGCGTGGAGCTGGTGTTCGGCGTGATGGGCGGCCACTACCAGGCCATGGGCCACGCGCACTTTCTGTCCAAGGTGATCGACTACGGCTGCGACATCCAGGCCGCCAGCGATCTGCCACGGCTGTTCCCCATTCCCGGCACCGACAAGGTCGAGGTTGAAAGCACCTTGCCGCAGCATGTCGCGCAGGCGCTGGAGCAGCAGGGCTACCGGTTGGTGGCGCCTGGCTATCCTGCCATCGGCGGCGCCCAGGCCATTCGGGTGGATTGGGACAACGGTGTGCTGCACGGCGCATCCGACCACCGCAAGGACGGCTGCGCCATGGGCGCCAACCGTTCCTGACGGACGGCAGCCTGCGCGCTGGCTCCACGCTTCATGACAGCGAAGGGGCCGGCGCGGCTTTCAGTGCGGATTTCAGTCGGCCTGGTTCGCCTGGAGGATACCTGGAAGCGTGCGCAGGATGTGGGCGCGCATCAGGGCTTCCACCTTTGCGCCATCCCTGGCCTTCAATGCGCCTATGAGTTCTTCGTGCCTGTCGTGCACGTAGTCCGTCGATGGCTTGCCCTCCAGCCACACCCGCATCAGGGGCTCGGAGACCGAGTGCAGGGACGCGATCTGCCGCATCAGCTGGGGAGCGTCGGCAATGGTGCACAGGCGCTCGTGGAACTGGCGGTGCGCCGTGATCCATTCCGATGCATTCAGGCCGCTGCGGTGCATGCGCTGCAGCAATTGCTCCAGATCGTGGATGTCATTGGTGGTCACGTTCTCGGCCGCCAGGGTGGCTGCCAGGCCCTCCAGCACCGAACGCATGGCGAACACCTCGCGCACCTCTTTTTCGGTCAGCACCCGGACCACCGAGCCACGGTTGGGGCGGTTGACGATCAGCCCTTCCGTGGCAAGGCGGTTCAGCGCCTCGCGCACGGGCATGCGGCTGGTTCCAATTTCGGCCGCGATGTCATCCGGTGCCAGCCGCATGCCCGGGCGCAGTTCGCCCGTGCGTATGCCGCGCTTGATGTGTTGGTAGGCCTCTTCCTGTGCCGTGGCATGGACAGTGTCAAACGAGGCGCGTCGGTCGGTCAGCATGGTTTATCCGGTGTCTTTCGCCCAGGGCAGGGGCCCGCCGATTCTACGGGGACCTGCCTGCGCCTCCCGGGACCCCGTTTGTGCCGGTTTCCACGCAGCCATGCCTGTGCAGGTAATGGCAAGAGGCGGTTTTCCCTAGAGCTGGTTCGATTATTGCTTGCTAGTCTTCTGCATGATTGGATACAAATATCTAAATATCTATGCATTTTCCCCATGGCAGCCGGAACCTGTTCCTTCGCCATGCCTGCTCTCCAACCTGATGAAGACCATGCCTCTCCAAACGCTCCGCACTCCCCTGGCCACGGCCCTGCTGTCCGCCCTGGCCCTTGTCGCATCCGCTCAAGCCTCTGCCCAAGGGGCCGGCGCCTGGCCCAGCAAGCCCATTCGCATCGTCGTTCCCTTTCAGGCCGGGTCCGCCACGGATCTTTTGAGCCGGCAGGTTGGCGCCGGACTGAGCACTTCATTGGGGCAGCCCGTGCTGGTGGAAAACAAGCCGGGTGCGGCCGCCATGATCGGCAGCGACACCGCGGCCCGGGCCCCGGGCGACGACTACACCCTGCTGATGAGCGGGCCGGCCTCCATGGTCACCAACCGTTTTCTGTACAAAAAGCTGAGCTACAACCCGGACGCCTTCGAGAAGGTGGCCATCGTGGCGGTCACGCCCAATGTGCTGCTGGCGAACCCGTCCCTGCCGTTCAGTACGCTGGCTGAGATGGTGGCCTATGCCAAGGCAAACCCCGGCAAGCTGACCTATGCCTCCTTCGGGGCCGGCACGACCTCGCACATGGCTGGCGAGTTCCTGCGCCAGGCCGCCGGCATCGACATAGTGCATGTGCCCTACAAGGGTGCGGCCGAGGCCATCCCGGCCTTGATATCGGGCCAGGTCTCCCTGTACTTCGACACCATCATGACCGCCTTGCCCCAGGTGAAGGCCGGCAAGCTGCGGGCCCTGGGCGTATCGACTGCAAGCCGCGCCGCCATGGCCCCGGACATCCCGACGATTGCCGAACAAGGCTATCCAGGCTTTGACATCGCCCCGTGGTACGGCATCGTGGCCAGCCACGGCACGCCGCCGGCCGTGGTCTCCCGGCTCAACACCGAGATCAACAAGCTGCTGAACACCCCTGAGTTCCGCGAGCGCCTGGTGGCCACCGGCGCCGAAGCCCGTGGCGGCAGCGTTGCCGACTTCGAGGCGTTCGTCAAAACCGAGGTCCCTCGCACGGAGAAGCTGGTACGGCAGGCCGCAATCGCGCTGCAGTAACCGGACCGGCGCCGCCGGGGCAGGGCGGTGGGTTGCCTGCCGTGCGGCGCCGATTTCATCTATGCAGGGCGATGCTCCTGGACCGGGATGATTCGCTGTCCAGCCGAAAGCCTGCCACCACGTCCGCCAGTTGCGCGGCCTGCTGCTGCAGCGACTGGGCGGCGGCCGTGGCCTCTTCGACCAGGGCCGCGTTCTGCTGGGTGGACTGGTCCATCTGGCTGACGGCGGTCCCGATTTCGGCAATGCCCGTGCTCTGTTCCTGGCTGGCATTGCTGATCTCGGTGACGATGGCGGTCACGCGCTGCACGCTTTCGACCACCTTGCCCATGGTGGCGCCTGCGTCCTGCACCAGGCGGCTGCCGGCATCGACCTGGCCCACGGAATCGTCGATCAGCGCCTTGATTTCCTTGGCGGCCGTGGCGCTGCGCTGGGCCAGGGTGCGCACCTCGGAGGCCACCACGGCAAAGCCCCGGCCCTGTTCGCCGGCGCGGGCCGCTTCCACGGCGGCGTTCAGCGCCAGGATGTTGGTCTGGAAGGCAATGGAGTCGATCACGCCGATGATGTCGGCAATGCGGTGCGAGGACTGCTCGATGCCGCCCATGGTGCGAACCACCTGGTCCACCACGGTGCCGCCATGCGTGGCGATGTCCGAGGCGCTGCTGGCCAGTTGCCGCGCCTGGCGCGCATTCTCGGCGTTGTGCTGCACGGTGGCCGTGAGCTGCTCCATGGCGGCAGCCGTTTCCTCCAGCGAACTGGCCTGCTGCTCGGTGCGCGCCGACAGGTCCTGGTTGCCGCTGGCGATTTCGGTGGAGGCATGGCGCACGGTCTCGGACGATTCCCGGATGCGCACCAGCACCGAGGCGATCTTGTCGGTGAAGTGGTTGAACGCGCGTGCGATCTGCGTCAGTTCGTCATTGCCCTGCACCGACAGGCGGCGCGTGAGATCGCCGTCACCCGAGGCGATGTCTTCCAGCGCATCGCGCACCACGGCCAGGCGGCGCGTGACACGGGCAATGACGGCGCCCAGCAGCGCAATCGCCAGGATCAGCGAAATGGCAACGATGGCGCCCGACACCTTGAGCAGCGAACCCAGCGCGGACAGCGCCTCGTCGCGCTGCACGGCCACCACCAGTTGCCAGTTCGTGCCGGGCACGCCCTGGCCGTAGAGCAGGAAGTCCTTGCCGCCGACGGCCGTGCGCATGCCGGTGTCGGCCTTGGGCAGGGCCTGGATGGCGTCGGCACGCAACTGGGGCGAGAGCGCGGAGACGGGCTTGAGCGTGAGTGCCGGATCGGGATGGGTGACGATGGCGCCCGCCTCATCCACCAAGAAGGCAAAGCTGCCCGGCGTGGGCCGGATGGCGCCCACGGTGCGCACCACCGTGGTCAGCAGCACGTCGGTGCCGACCACGGCGACAGGATTGCCGGCCGGGCCCACGGGCTCGGCAAAGGTCACGCCCACTTCGGGTGGAGAGACAAACAGATAGGGCGCCGTCACGATGGGCCTGCCTTCCTTCAGCGCCTGCCTGAACCAGGGGCGGGCCGTCACGTCGTAGTCGGCAGCCATCTCGTTGAGGAAGAACATGCGCTTGTCGGTGTAGCCGAAGTAGGCATCCGAGAAGCCGCCGCCGTCGCGCAGCGCCTGGACCACGGCACGCGGGTCCGGCGTATCGACCGCCTGCGCCAGGGTATGGGTCAGCAGGCGCTTGGTCGCCACCCATTCGCCCAGTACCTGGGCCTGGGCGTTCACGAGCTGGCGGCTCTGGTCGTCGAGGGTGGACAGCACATGGCGCTGCACCGTGAGGAAGTTGGCAATGGCCAGGGCCAGCATGGCCACGGTGACGATGGCCACGCTGAGCGCGATGAGTCGCGCACGCAGGGACTGGAACATAGAAGAATTACTTATTGCAAGAAGATGCTACATACGTTAGCAAATTTTCTTGACAATACGCATTCTTGCAGGCGGTGCCCCCTGGCCGCCGAAGCCTATGCGGGAAATTCGCGCCCCTTCAGCGCTTCAGCACTGTCAGCGTTCCCCCGCCAGCAGCCTGCCCAGCGCCTCGTAGGCCGGCAGCGAGGTCGGGTCATTGGCCGCATTTCCAGCCACCGGGTGGGAGGCAAAGCGCGCAATCACCATCTGTGCCTTGGGATCGATGTAGACGGTCTGGCCATGCACGCCGCGTGCGGCGAAGGCGCCATGGGCGTTGTGCGTGACCCACCACATGTTGCGGTAGGTCCAGCCCGGCAGCAGCTTGTAGCCGGCCTTGGCAAAGGCCGCCGCATCGCCGCCCCGGCGGATATCGTCCACGGCGGCTGCGGGAACGATCTGCTGGCCGTTGAACTGGCCCCGGTTGCGCAGCATCTCGCCAAAGCGCGCCAGGTCCAGCAGGCCCAGGTTCAGGCCGCCGCCTGCAAAGGGCGTGCCCGTGGAGTCCACCGACATGTAGGCATCCTGCTCGGCGCCCAGGCGGCTCCAGATGCGCTCGGACAGCAGATCGGCCACCGATTGGCCGCTCACGCGCGCCAGCACCCAGCCCAGCGCATCGGTGTTGGCCGTGCGGTAGCCGAAGGCCTTGCCGTGCACGCCTTCGGGCTTCACGGTCTGCAGGAATTCGTAGTAGCTGCGCGGGCCGGTGTAGTCCTTGGCCTTGGGCAGCGGGTTGCCGGCCGCTGCATGCGCCCAGACCTCGGCCTGGGGGTCCGCATAGTCTTCGCTGAAGCGTATGCCCGTGGTCATGTCCATGAGTTGGCGCACCGTGGCGTTGCCGAAGGCCGAGGCCGCCAGCTCGGGCACGTACTCCGACACGCGGCGCGAGGGGTCGAGCTGTCCCTCGGCAGCCAGCATGGCCGCCAGCGTGCCGACGAAGGACTTGGTCACCGACATGGCGCCGTGCTGGCCTTCGGGTTTGAGCACGCCAAAGTAGCGCTCATAGACCACGCGGCCCTTGTGCAGCACCACGATGCCGTCGGTGTAGTTGGCCTTGAGCGAATCGCGCCAGGTCATGGGCTGGCTGGCACCCAATGGCGTGAAGCGCAACTCGTCGATGTCGTCGCGCAGCGCCTGGGCCAGCGGCGCTGCAGGCGCCAGGCCGCGCGACACATTCACCGTGGGCATGAGCTGGCGAAAGTGCGAGACGCTCCAGCGCATGGCGGGAAACTGGAAATAGGAGCCGTCGTCGAAGCGCAGCATGCGGTCCGGCGGTGGCGGCGAGCCCACCATCCAGCCCAGCTTTGCGGGGTCGCTGGCATCGGCATCGGGATAGGAGGGGGTCTTGGCTGCGGTGACCCCTGCCGTGGCTGTGGCGAACACAAGGCTGCCAGCCAGGGCACCGGCGAAATGTTTGAGCTGCATGGCGGCAACCATACTACGGTTGCCGCGGCGCCAAGATCCGCTGCCAAAGGATGGAAGCCGGCTTCCATCCCAGGCCGTGCGCCCAGTTGGCGCAAGCACGACAAATGGCTTTCTCGTTGGACTAAGCTTCAAATAGTTTTTGAAAATCAAAGCCTGGCGAATGCCCATGAAAAGCCTGCAAGACCTGGATATCTTCGTGCGCACCGCAGACAGCGGCAGCCTGTCGGCCACGGCGCGTGCCCTGGACCTGACCCCGGCTGCGGCCAGCGCAGCGCTCAAGCGGCTGGAGGCAGAGCTGGGCGTGACCCTGTTCGTGCGCTCCACGCGCAGCCTGCGGCTCACGCAGGAGGGCGAGCTGTTTCTGGAGCACTGCCGCCCCGCGCTGGCCGGCCTGCGCCAGGTGCGCGACCAGTTGGCTGGCGGCCAGGCCGCTTTGCGCGGCACGCTGCAACTGGCCGCCCCCTCCGACCTGGGCCGCAACGTGCTCATGCCCTGGCTGGACGAGTTCCAGAGCCAGCATGCGGGCGTGGATCTGCGCCTGCACCTGTCCGACCGCGCTGCCAATGTCTACAGCGAGCCTGTGGACGCGGCTTTTCGCTACGGCAGGCCGCAGGATTCCAGCCTGGTGGCCTTGCATCTGTCGGACACGCACCGCCGCGTGCTCTGCGCCGCGCCTTCCTATCTGCAGGAACGCGGCGCCCCCGCCACCCCCCACGACCTGGCCAGCCATGACTGCCTGTGCTTCATGCTGGGCGAGGAAGTGCACGACCGCTGGAGCTTCTGGCCGGCAGGGCAGGGGGCTGCCGTACCTGAGCCCGTCCATGTGCGGGTGCGCGGCCGCAATGTGGCCAATGACGGAGATGCCGTGCGGCGCTGGGCCGTGGCCGGGCGGGGGATTGCCTACAAGTCGTATTTCGACGTGGCCGAGGACCTGGCCCGGGGCCGCCTTCTTGCGCTGTGCACCGACTGGACGACCGAGTGCGTTCCGCTGTTCCTGGTCGCCCCCAGTCGCAGGCAGTTCACGCCGCTGGTGCGTGCGTTGCGGGATTTTGTGGCGGTGAGGCTGGCCGAGCTGGAGGCGGCACAGCCCTGAGACATCACGAAGCCTGCGTCCCCAGCTCCACTGGCCCGTGCACATGGTGCTCCGCGCAGACCTGCCGCGAAAGCACATGGGTCTCGATCACTTCGGCGGCATTCTCGGCCGTGAGCCGCCCGTACCAGACGCCGTCCGGATAGACGATGGCCAGCGGGCCATGGTTGCAGGGGTACTGGCAGCTGGTCTGCAGCAGGCGCAGCTTGGCACGCAGTTCGCTGCTGGCCTGCACGGCCTCGCCCAGGCTTTGCCAGACGGCCACGGCGCCCAGGGCGGTGCAGCGCGGTCCCGTGCAGATCAGGGCGTGGTGCTGGTGGTCAGGCACCTGGGACCAGGCCTGGGGATCGTGCTGCCATTGGTCGCCAGCGGTCTCGGCAATGTCGGGGGCCTGAAGGGCCTGGGCCATCTGAGACAGCAGCAGCGCGGGCATGGCGGGGGCGCCCAGCAGATGGTCGGCAAACCGCACCTGCACGCCCTGGTCCGGCAACTGCGAGCGCCAGCGCATGGCCAGCTTGTGCAGCCAGCGCAGTAGTGCCGGTTCGTCGGGCGAGAAAAGGGGCAGCACGACGATGGAGCGCGCCGGCAGGCATTGCTGCAGCGCCTCGGGCAGCGAGGGTGCGGCCTTGTCCACGAAGGATGTGACGACCTTGCAGGCCGGCTCCAGCGTCTGGCGCAAGGCATCGGCCAGTTCGATCAGGCTTTGGCGCGAGGCTGCGCCCGTGCCGCCACGGCCCAGCACGATCACGGCGTCGGGCCCGGGCGGGATGGATGTTTCAGAGGAGTTCATCGGGAATGAAGCTGATGCGCAGCCGGCCGGTGGCGGCATGGATGTCCACCTCGGCAGCCACGCCGTAGACCTGGCCGATGGTGGCCGGGGTCAGTACCTGGGCCGGTGTGCCATGGGCAACGATGCGGCCTTGTTCCATGAGATAGAGACGGTCGCAGTAGTGGGCGGCGATATTGAGATCGTGCAGGGCGACGATGCTGCTGATCTGCAGGCGCCTGACCAGTGACATCAATTCCAGCTGATGGCGTATGTCCAGGTGGTTGGTGGGCTCGTCCAGCAGCATCAGCCGTGGCTGCTGGGCCAGCGCGCGGGCCACGAGCACGCGCTGCTTCTCGCCGCCGGACAGGCTGGAGAAACGCCGCTCCTCCAGCGCCAGGGCATTCACCTGGGCCAGCGCCTGCCGCATGCAGGCGAGGTCCTCGGCGCTGTCGCCCGCCCAGGGGGACTGGTGGGGGATGCGGCCCATCATCACGGCTTCGCGCACGGTGAAGTCAAAGCTCTGCGGCGCCTCCTGCGCCAGGACCGAGACCTGGGCCGCGAACTCGCGCGCCGTCATGTCCCGGATGTCGCGCTGGTTCAGCAGCACGCAGCCTGCGTCGGGCCGCAACACTCGGTAGAGCATGCGCAGCAGGGTGGATTTGCCGCTGCCGTTGGGGCCGATGAGCCCCACGCATTCGCCGCTGTGCAGGGCGAGGCTGGCCTGGTCCACGATGCGCCGGGCGTCGGCACGCCGGGCATCGGCACTCCAGCACAGGTCCTGGGCTTGCAGCTTCATGGGCCGCGCCCTCCCTGCACCGGCTGGCGCACCAGCATCCAGACGAAGAAGGGTCCGCCGATCAGCGAGGTGATCACGCCCACGGGCAGTTCCATGGGCGCAAAGGCCGTGCGCGCAACAAGATCCACCAGCACCAGCAGCAGGGCGCCGGCCAGGGCGGCCACGGGCAGCACGCGCCGGTGGTCTGTGCCCACCAGCATGCGCGCGGCGTGCGGCACGATCAGTCCCACAAAGCCGATGGCGCCGCTGACCGCCACCATGGTGCCCGTGAGCAACGACACCGCCAGGAACAGTGCGCGCCGCAGCCGTGCCGTGTCCACGCCCAGCGTGGCGGCGGCCTCGTCACCGGCCAGCAGGGCGTTGAGCGGGCGCGTCTGCAGCCCCAGCCAGAGCATTCCCGCAGCCAGCACGGCGGCGGGAATGCCCAGTTCCTCCCACTGCGTGCCGGCCAGGCTGCCCAGCGTCCAGGTCAGCAGAGCATTGGCCAGGTCGCGTTGGCCCGATGACAGGGTGATCAGGCTGGTCACGCCCGCCAGCACATAGCCGATGGCCACGCCACCCAGGATCAGCCGCGTGGCATGGATGCGGCCCTGGGAGCGCGCCAGCAGGTAGACGGCGACGGTGGCCGCCAGCGCCCCGGCAAAGGCCCCGGCCGTGAGGGCGTACATGCCGGCCGAGGCCAGCGCACCGAAGGCCAGCACGGCCACAGCGCCCACCGACGCACCCGAGGACACGCCCAGCAGATAGGGATCGGCCAGCGGATTGCGCACCATGGCCTGCATGATGGTGCCCACCACGGCAAGCCCCGCGCCCACCAGGGCCGCCAGCAGCACGCGCGGCATGCGGATCAGCCAGACGATCTGCTGGTGCTGCGGCGTGATGCCCTCCAGCGGCGGCGGCTGCATGCCCAGCACCTGCAGCAGCCGGCTCCAGGCAATGCGCCAGACCGTGCCGGCCGGCATGTCCACGGGCCCCCAGGTGATGGCCAGCGTCATCACCAGCAACAGGGCCGCGAACAGCAGCAGGCACCAGAGGCGGGCGGCGCCCGGGCGCCTGGGCCAGCGGGAGTCAGTTGGCCGCATGGCTGGGCGCCGGCATGCGGTCGGGGTGCAGGGCCTGCGCCAGGGCGCGGGTCCGCGCAATATTGCGCGGGCCGGGCGTGGCCTCGGCATAGGTCATGACGAAAAACCGCTTTTCGCGGATGGCATCGACGCCGGCCAGCTCGGGCTTGGCCAGCAGGAAGTCGATCTTGCCCTGCGCATGGGGCTGGCCGTAGTCGATGATGACGATCCACTGCGGGTTGCGCTGCACCACGTCCTCCCAGTTGCCTGCAGGCCAGTTGCTGGGAATATCGTCGAAGATGTTGCGCCCGCCCGCTTCCTCGATCATGGCCTGCGGCATGCCGTAGCGGCCCACGGTCACGGGGATGTCCTGGCCACTGTCGTAGACGAAGACCGAAGGCCGCTGCCGCACGCCCTGCATGCGCTCGCGCAGGTCCTTCAGGTCGCGCTCCAGCCCCTGCGCCAGTTGCTCGGCATGGGCGTCGATGCGGAAGATGCGGCCCAGGTTGCGCAGGTCGGTCAGGCCGTCTTCCAGCGCCACCTGGCTGCGCGGCCCCACGCGGATGCACGATTCGGACAGCACATACGAGGCAATGCCGTGGCGCTGCAGCACCTCGGGCGTGATCTGGCCCTGGCGAAAACCGTAGCTCCAGCCGCCGAAGACGAAGTCGGCCGAGGCGCCCAGGATGGCCTCCAGGTTCATCTCGCGCTCGGCCAGCCGCGGCACGCGGGCCAGCTGGACCTGGAAGGCCGGGTCGATCTGCTTGGCCTGCGTGATACCGCTGTAGCCCACCAGCCGGTCGCCCAGGCCCAGGAAGAGAAACATCTCGGTGATGTTCACGTCATGGGTCACGGCGCGCAGCGGTGCGTTGGCGTAGGTCACGGGGCTGCCGCAGACATTGACGGTCACGGCCGCCTGCGGTGCGGCAGCCGGTGCCGGCAGTTCACTGGTGGTGCCGGAATCGCTGCGCGAGCAGCCGGCCAGCAGCAGGGTGGCCGCCAGGGCACCAGCGCACAGGCCGTGGAGACCGTGGAGGCTTTTGGAGCGCGCCATGGCCATCAGAACCGGATATGGGCCGCGATCTCGAAGCGGCGGCCTTGCCCGACCAGGAACTGGCTGCCGTAGCTCGATCCCACATAGACCCTGTCGGCCAGGTTGCGGCCGATCAGGCTCAAGGTGGTGCGCGGGTCCACCTGCCAGCTCAGCGCGGCGTCGGCCACGGTGTAGGCGGGCAGGTTCACGGTATTGGCGTTGTTGCCAAAGCGGTCACCCACGTAGCGCAGGCCCAGCGAGGCCTGCCAGGCGCCCACGCGGTAGTGGCCCCAAAGGTTGGCCGTGGTCTTGGCCACGTTCTGCGGACGGTTGCCTGCGCGGTTGCCGCCAGCCTCGATGAGCTTGTCGAACTGGGCGTCCACATAGGACAGGTTGCCCTCCAAGCGCAGGGCGGGCGTGGCCTGGAAGGTGGCAGTGACCTCGGCGCCGCGCGAGGACTGGCTGCCGCCCTGGATGGAGATGGCCGGCCGGTCCGGGTCGCGCGTGATGATGTCGTCCTTCTTGATGTCGAACACGGCCAGCGTCCATTCGCCGCGCCCGCCAGCCACCTGCTGCTTGATGCCGATCTCGGCCTGGCGGCCCTTGCTCAGCTTGTAAGCCGTGTTGGCCAGGTTCAGCGACACCAGGCTGTTGACGGGATCATGTCCCGAGCTGATCTGCCCATAGACATGGGTGTTGCGGGCCAGCTCATAGGTCAGGCCCAGGCGCCAGGAGGTAGCGGCCAGCGTCTTGTTGAAATCAGTGCCGCCCACCAGCGAGTGGCTGGCAAAGTCATAGACATCGCGGCGCAGGCCGGCCATGGCCAGCCAGCGGTTGCTGATGCGCCAGGCATCTTCCAGGTACAGGGCATGCTGGGTCACGCCGGTTTCTGTCTTGGCGGCGGTGAGATCGGGGCTGGCCCAGCTGCCATGCACGGGATCCCAGGCCGAGACCGTGGACGAGCCGCCATAGGGCGAGTTGTTGGACAGCCGCAGGTTGATGCGCGCGGCCTCCCAGCCCATGGCGATCTTGTGCGAGCCCCGGTCCACGTTCAGGCCCAGGCGGTTGCCGGTCTGCTCCAGGTCGTGCAGGATTTCCAGGTAGTCGGAGCGGCCCACGGTCCAGGTGGCGGGGTTGAGCGCGTAGGCCTCGATGTTGCGCCAGTGGCGGTCGGACTTCACGTGGTACAGCTCGTTGCGCACCGTCAGCCAGTCATTGGCCTTCCATTGCACCTTGGCGCGCAGGCGCTCGTCGGCATAGCGCAGCACGCTGTCTTCGGCGTTGTAGTTGCGGTCGCGCAGCGACTCCACCACCTTGCCGTCCAGGCCCGGCGTGCCCCAGTAGCGGCTGGGCTTTTGCACGCTGCGGTCGGCAATCAGGTCGATCTGCAGGTCGCTCGTGGGCTCCAAGCGCAGCGTGCTCATGAACTTGCCGTTGCGCGACTGGTCCAGATCGCGCTCGCCTGCGCTGCGGGCGGTGTAGCTGTCGATACGGTAGCTGGCATAGGCGCCCAGGGCGCCGGTCACGCCCAGGCCCAGGCGCAGCGTGTCGTCCGTGCCCGCGCCCACCAGCACCTCGGCCGAGCTGGTGCGGCTGGGCTGCTTGCGGATGGCGTTGACGGTGGCGCCCATGGTGCCGCTGCCATACATCAGCGAGGCCGGCCCACGCAGCACGTCGATGCGCTCGTAGCCCCAGCTGTCACCCGGATAGGCCGTGGTGCCGGCGGCCACGCCCAGCACCATGCCGTCTTCGGCCACGCCCACGGAGTTCACGCCCGCAAAGCCGCGGCTGCTGAAGGACAGGCCGCCATTGCCCGGCGTGCTGCTGGAGGTCAGGCCCACGGTGCGCGTGACGGCGTCCACCAGGGCGTAGTCGCCGCGCTCCTGCATCTGCTCGGCAGAAACACCATCCACGCTGGCCGGCACTTCCTGGTTGGAGACGCCGGTATGGCTGGCAGAGCGCGCAGGCTGGGCCAGTTGCTGGCCGATGCGTTCGGCCTGGCCGGTGACCTGGACCTCGGGCAGGGCGGTTGATGGGGGCGTGGGCGTTTGTGTTTGAGCCTGCGCCGGCAGGCAGATGAAGGCGCAGGCCAGGGCCAGCGGGCTCAGCCGCACGGAAAGGGACTGGGCAGCGCGAGCGCTGGAAACCCTGGAAAAGGAAGAATGCATTTCGAACATCGGTCTTCGACCGTCTGATGCGAAAGCAAGGCACTGCCACCTCTCCAGCCAGCGTGGGAGGAAAGGGCGCAGGACGTTGCCATCCGCACCCCGCAGACAGTCAAGAAAACGCCTGCACAGCAGGCGCGAAACGCAGCAGGCCGGTCTCCGGGCTCACAAGCGGCGCAAGGACATGCCTTGCGCCCAGCGCCCCGTCTTCCCAATCCACCCGCGAAAAGCTGCATGTTGCAGACCACGCCATGAACCAGTGACAGCCTGTCATCGCCCCTCCGCAGGGTTGCGGAGACTGGCGGGACAGGCATGGAGCGCCTTGACTTGTTTACCGTTGCGGGGGCAGCCAAGGCCTGTGCCGGCAGCGCAAAAAGCATTTGCCGGCAGTCACCTTGTTCCCGTTTCATCCCCATGGCTGGCATGTGGACACCTGTTGCACGGATGCCTTTGCAGGCGCGGCATTATAGCCAGCGGTCTGTTTGCAGAGCCTTGGGCGCCTGGGGCACGTCGTGCAAAAGCAGCTCCAGACCCAGCCACTCGCCACGGTGAACGCGGCTGATGGCATGCCGCAGGTGCACGCGGTAAAAGCCTGCCGCACCGCGCACCGGGCGCGGCCCCGTGGCGATGATGGCCGCATCCCCCAGGCCCAGCGGCAGCACCATGGGGCGCGATTGCATGCGCGGGCGCTGCTCGGTCATCACGAATTCGCCGCCCTCGAAATCCTGGCCCGGCCGGGACAGCAGCAGCACCAGCTGCTGCGGAAACACCGCCGCACCTTCGCTGTATGAACGCAGCGGGGCATGGCCCGCTTGCGGCACGCGCAGCAGATGTGGCTGCGGCTGCGTTTGGCCTGCTTGCCGGCCCTGACGCATGAAATCCTCGAAGCAGCCCGGCAACCCAGGCTGCATACCCATGTGTTCTCGCCAGCGGTTGGCCAGGGCCAGCAGATGCCCGTACAGCACCGGGCGCCATGCCTGCACGCAGGGCGGCAGGCCAGACGCGGCTGCCGCCTCGCGGGCCAAGGCGCGGCTTTCATCCGCAGTCAGCAGCTGCGGCAGCAGGGCATGGCCTTCGGCATCGAGCTCAGTGGCAATCCGCGCCCAATCCAGGCGGGCGAAGCGATCCTGGCTGTTGAGCCTGTCCATTTCAGACCGTCCAACCATTCAGCCCGCCTTGCGAAAAGTGAGATTGATGCGCCGCCCGCCCAGCAGCGGGTGAGGCTGGTCCTTGAGCGGCAACACGCCGTGGTGGCGCAGCCGATCCACGCCGCCCCAGACCACCACGTCGCCATGCTGCAGCGGCACCCTGGCCGTGCTGTCCGCGCGCGCCAGTCCTCCAAACAGAAACGTGGCCGGCATGCCCAGGGAGACCGAGACAATGGGCGCGCCCAGGTCGCGCTCGTCGCGGTCCTGGTGCAGGGAAAGCCGGGTGCCGGGCAGGTACTGGTTGATGAGGCAGGCATCGGGCACAAAGCCTTCGAACCCCGCCGCAGCGGCCGCCTCGCCCGCCAGCCGGACAAACACGGCCGGCATGGCCGGCCAGGGCTGGCCGCTGAGTGGGTCGATGGCGCTGTAGCGGTAGCCGCGCCTGTCGCTGGTCCAGCCCAGCGCGCCGCAGTTGGTCATGGCCACCGACATGGTGAAGCCGCCCGGCGTGACCAGATGGCGCAGCGGCGCCCGCGCCGCAATGCCTTCGACCGCCTCCAGCAGCTGCACGGCATGGGGCAGGGCATGGCCGCGCAGCACCACGGATTGGGGGCCTATGGATTCGGCCCCGGTGGGCTGTTCATCGGCGAAAAGATCCAGCGTGCTCATACCGGCCATCCATCAAAGTGCGTCATGAAAGATCAGCCCCACGGTATGGCGATGGCCGCTGTGGATGCGGCTGACCCCATGGCGCATGGCCACGCGGCGGTAGCCGGTGCGCCGCCCGGGCACGGGCCGGTGGCGCACGGCCAGGACCAGCGCATCGCCCTGGTCCAGTGCCATCACATCGGCCCGCTGCCGGTCGCCATCGGCCTGGGTGATGACGAACTCGCCACCCGTGAAGTCCCGCCCGGGCCGCGACAGCAGCAGCACCACCTGCAGCGGAAACACATGCTCTCCATAGACATCCTGGTGCAGGCAGTTGTAGTCGCCCGCACCGTATTGAAGGATGAGCGGCGTGGGCCGCAACTGGCCCTGCGCGTGGCAGCGCGCCAGGAAGTCCTGCAGCCGGTCCGGATAGCGCACCTCCAGCCCCATGCGCTGGTTCCAGAGATTGGCCACCGGCGCCAGGCGCAGATACAGCTGCTCGCGCAGGCGCTGCAGCAGCGGTGGCAAGGGGTAGTCGAAATATTGGTACTCGCCGCGCCCGAAACCGTGGCGTGCCATGACGATGCGGGAGCGAAAGCCGTCCTCCCTTGCGTAAAGAGCGGCCAGGTCGCGGCACTGCTGCGCATCCAGCAGGCCGGGCAGGCGCGCGCAGCCTTGCTCATCGAGCTGGTGCTCCATCTGCGTCCAGTGGCAGGGCGGGGCGGATTCGCAAGCTTCGTTGTCGAAAAGACCGAGGTTGTGCATGGCGGGCGGGGTAGGCGGTATGGGCGCGGTTGGCAATACGGGCGCTGTGGGCAATTGCCGCAGTCTAGGGCGCCGCCGCAGCGCCTGCATCCCGCTTCTTGCAGTGGACAGAATGTCAACCGGTGGGAGCGCTTGCCAGCCGCCTGCTGGACAGGCCTGGGAGGGTCGGCTGGGCGGCTGCAATTGAACAATCGCGGCATTCCTGCAAACGCCTCAGGCCCGCCATGTCCAGCAACGTCCATCACCTCTATCTTTTCTTCGATACGCCCCTGCAGCTGCGCCGCGTGCAACTGATCTGCCAGTACCTGGCCCGGCAGTCCTGGGAGCAGGCCGAGCGCTGGATCCATGAGCTGGACCCCGCCCTGGACCGGTCCGCGCTGTGGGATGACGACTGGGCCAATGCCAGCGCCCTGGGCCATCCCCAGCACCTGGAGCTGGGCTTTGACACCCGCACCACAGCCGGCATGCCCTGGCGATTGCTGGAGACGCTGTTCCAGCACGGCCTGCAGGCGGCGGTGCTGCATGTCTTCTACGACCAGGTGGGCGAGAGCGAGCGCTACCACTTCGATGCCGGCCAATGGATCAGCCACCACGCCTGGCTGTCCCGTTACCCGGAGCGCCAGGTGCTGGTCGATACGGATGGCGAGGTCTATCCGCAGCCCGGCCAGGAAGAGGGCGCCGACGGCACCGCTCTCACCAATCCGGCCCAGCCCATGACCATCACCCGGCTGCGCGAGCGGGACCAGGAGCGTGACCGCCTGGCCCAGGAATCCGTGCAGGCCCTGCTGGACACCATGGCCAGCCTGCGCAAGAGCGGCGTATCGCCCGTGCAGGGCATCGTGGGGCTGTTCATGCTGCGGGCCGGCTTTCGCGGGCTGTGCGAGGCCGTGGCCTTTACCGTCATTGCGGCCCTGGCCTTCAGAGGCAAGGGACTGTGGCTCTGGCTGGCTTTGGGATTGGTGCTGGCGGTGGTGCTGCCTCTGTACCGCATGGCCGGCGCGCGACGGGAGTTTGCGGGGCAGGGTGGCGGCGATGCCGCATCCTGAGACAATCCGCGCTCGGCAAAATGAAACAAATTGCACAAGACCAGCTGAATCCCAGGAGAGGGTGAACAGGATGAGGATACGGACCATGGCCCCGGCAGGATGGATCTGCGCCAGCAAGCGCTGTTTTCCTGAGCGGAGCCGTCACTGATGCAGCCCACCGCCATTGAACAGGGTGCTGCCGTGGCACCAGGCGTTCACGAGGATTTCGGCCATTTGCTGGGCCTGTACATGCGCCGCATCCGCGCCAGCGCCTCGGGCGTGGCCACCGAGATCGGGCTGAGCCGGGAAGCCGTCAACAACTGGAGGAATGGGGTTTCCTTGCCCAATCCACGCTCGCGCGACCGGCTGGCCGCCTGCGCCCAGTACCTGCGCCTGACGGAGGCGGAGACCAATCGCCTGTTCTCCGCCGCTGGCTTTGCCACGGAGTTTCCGCTGCAGGCCGCCGCCGCCGGCGCCCAGCCTTTTGCAGGCTTCATGGACCGGCTTTTCGCCCAGCTGGCCCAGGCCAGGCCCTATGCCATCACCATGCTGCTGTCGCCCGCGCACTGGGGACAGCCCCCGTTTCGCCAGGAACTGCTGCTGCGCGCCCGCGCCCAGTATGGCGCCGAGGCGGTGTTGCACATCCAGCCGCCCTACAGCGTGAGCACGGCTGCGGCCGACTACTTTGCGGCCCTGGGCCGGCAATGCGGGCTGGGCGAAGTGGGCTCGGACTACGAATTCGAGGCCCTGCTGGAAAAGCGCCTGCTGGCCGGCGGCCGGCTGTTCTGCCTGGTCAGCCGCTTCGAGCAGGGCACGGCGCAGCTGCGCGAGACACTGGCCGGCATTCTGCGCAGCCTCAGCGAAATGCACAGCGGCCGCCTGCACTTGCTGCTGTGCGGCAGCGAGGCCCTGGCCGACCTCAAGTACCGCAGCGGTGACCTGTCGCTGCTCAACATCGGCCAGGTGGCCCACTGGCCCGATCCCACGCTGGAAGACCTGGCCCTGATGGCGCGCCAGCGCTGGCCCGGCACGGCCTGGCCGGCCGAGGTCATCGAGGCATTGCAGGCGCTGACGGGCGGACATCCCGCGCTTTTCGAGGAAGCGCTGCAATGGCTGGTGGAGCAGGGCGTGGGCGTCGCTTCCGTGCACTCGCCCCTGCTGCGCGCCCATCTGGTGGCCAGCGCCCGCCTGTGGCAGACCTTGCTGCCCCTGGCGCAGGAACCTGCCACGCGCGAGCAACTGCGCGGGCTGGTGGATGCGGCATCGCTGGGCCGTGCACGCCCCTATCTGCAGGATGCCGTGCTGCGGCGCCTGTTCTGGGGCAATCTGCTGCAGGTGCGCGGAGCAGGCGAGGGCGCCCATCTGCACTGGCGCTGCGACATTGCCCGCGAAGCTGCCGTGGCGGTGCTGCAGGCATGAGCGGCCTGGGCCGGCTTGTGCAACTGCCCAGATCATGGTGGCGTGCCGCGCTGCTCGCCTTGGTCACGCTGTTCATCGGCACGGCCATCCTGCTGCCCCGCTACAACCCCGTCACCCGCAGCAGCCTGCAGGGCGCGGAAAGCTCGGGCCGGGTCTGGAACGAAATCATCCTGTGGCGCCTGGCCCTGATGGACTATGTGCGCCAGCATGAAAGCTGGCCGCAGGACCTGGCCAGCTTGGCGCCGGACATTGCCGAACCGCGCGTGCGCATGAGCTCGCCCAGGCCCTTCGTGCTGCAGGCGGACGTGGTGCGCGACAGCCAGATGGGCGTGCTCGCCGGAACCCAGGTCCTGCTGCAACTGGACAGGCAACGCTGGGACTGGAGCTGCCAGGGCGGCCTGCCTCCGACTCCGCCGCGCTACCTGCCGCTGAACTGCAGCCCCTCGCCGGGCCAGCCCGAGCATGAACCCTTTGGATGGCTGCGCAGCGTCATCTGGACCAGCGCACTGGTCTTTGGCTGCCTGGCCCTGCTGTGGCTGGTGCGCCATCCGCTGATAGGCCCGGCACAGCTCAAGCCCGAGCGCCTGCGCCGCAAGCCCTACCAGCATCTGCCCCAGCTGGACCGGCTGCTGCGGCTCACCGGCCGCCGTTCCGCCGTCCTGCGCGCTGCAGGCATACGCCCGCCGGACTGGCAGCGGGCCCTGCGCCTTGCCGGTGCAAGCCCAGGCGCCCGCGTGCGGGCCCTGGCCGAACGCCTGTCCGCCGCCTGCAAACCGGCGCAAGGCGAGTGGCCCGTGCCCGGCGACATGTTCGAGTGGACGCTGCCGCCCGAGCTGCCCATCGCCCTGGGTCGCTGCCTGGTCTATGCGCCCCCGGCGGAGCTGGAAGAGGGCGAACTCGTGCGCCAGCTGCGCCTGCTGCAAACCGGCGGCGATGTGGTGCTCATCGTGAGCCCGCACCATCCACAGTCGCCCATGCCGCTGCTGCAGCGCCATGCCCAGGACCGCGCCAATCTGCACGTGCTGCTGGACAGCCCGGGGCAGACCGAATGGCTGCTGGGCGGCGCTCCAGACCAGGTGCTGCTGCGGCTGCTGGCCACGCAGTTGCAGGTCACGCGCATATCGCCCTACCAGACGCGCGGCGGCGTGACGCGCGAGGACGTTTTCTTTGGCCGCGAGCGCCTGCTGGCCCGCGTGCTCAACCGAGAGCCGGCCAACTACCTGGTCGTGGGAGGACGCCAGCTCGGCAAAAGCAGCCTGCTCAAGGCCGTGCAGCGGCGGCTGCAGGAGCATCCGGCCATCGCCTGCCACTACATCTCGCTGCGCGACCACCGCCTCACGCCGCGCCTGGCCACGCAGTTCGGCCTTCCCGTGGAAACACCGCTGGAGGCCATCATCGAACACCTGCAAAAGCAGTCGCAGGGCAGGCGGCTGTACCTGCTGATCGACGAGGCCGACCTGTTCTTCCGCGACGAAGCCCGCAATGGCTACCCCCAGCTCAGCGCCTTGCGCGCGCTGAGCGAGGAGGGCCGTTGCTGGTTCATGCTGGCGGGATTCTGGGATCTGTACGCGGCAGCGCTGCTCGACTACCAGTCGCCGCTGCGCAACTTCGGCGAAATCCTGGCCATTGGGGGATTGGAGCCAGCGGCATGCCACGCCCTGGCCACCGAACCGCTGCGCAGGCTGCGCCTGGGCTTTGCCAACGACGCTCTGGCCGAGCGGCTGATAGAGGCCAGCGGCAGGCGCGCCAACCTGGTCGCCATCCTCTGCCAGGAATGCCTGGAAGCCCTGGGACCCGACGAACGCGTCATCGAAGAACGCCACCTGCGCCAGGCCATGGCATCCCAGCCCGTGCAGGACGCGCTGGTGGGATGGGGCCGCTTGAGCACCGACGAACAGGCCTGCCGCCTGGACCGCATCGCCGTCTATCACACGGCCCAGCAAGGACAGACCAGCCTGACCGCACTCGACGCCCTGGTCCAGTCCCACGGCGCCACCGGCCAGGCCCAGGCCTTGCGCCGGTCCCTGGCGCGCCTGCAACTGGCCTACGTCCTGCGCCGCGATGAAACCCACGGCGTACACGATGCAAGCTACGTCTTCACCATCCCGCTGCTGCAGCGCCAGTTCGAGCCACAGGAAACCGCGCTTTTGCTGAAGCAGGAGCTTGAAGGCCTGGAAACCGTCTTGAACAGCTGAAAACGAAGCAGGCAAGGCACTGGAGGAGTGCCTTGCCTTGGTTTTCAGGCCGTTATCTACGTTTGTGATTTAACATAATATACATCGTATCCATCAAATGACGGCCAGAAAAGTGAGCTTTAAAGCGACTCATATCGACAGCATTCACCAACTATGCGGACGTTATGTTCAGAAGTTTCTTCGTTGACTCCACCGCTACGCTTTCAGAACACCTGATGAGGATTGCGCAAGCCACTCCAGACCAGACTCCACCAGAACCACGCACGACAGACGGCCTTTGACATCGCCGCACGAGTAAATCTCGAACACGACGATGTTGGTCTGGTTGCACGGCTGCCCCCCGTTTCGTTGAACTTGATCTCACGAGTGAAGCCTGCGGCTCCGTCCTGGAATGCGCCACGACCGGGGGCAAGTCGTCGAGCTCGTCGCTCAGGCTCCGAAACTCCGCAGCTACGCTCATATGGCGCTTCGTTGCCGCGGAAACAGGCGTGCGTGTCATGGCCGCCTCAGTGGGTATTGCGGCAGTTTCGGATGAAAAGATCTGGGCGGTAGGCTGTGCTGGGCGCCTTGGGTGCAGCTGCGGCTGCAGGCGCGCGATCACTGGCTGGTACTGCTGCAGCTTCGGGCGCATGGCCTGCCACATCCTCCTTGCCACCAGAACCTGCCGCAGGAATCTGCAGCTGCACGGCCTGCGGTGAGGCCCCGCCCTCCCCGGCCTCATCCTTGCGTTTTTGCCGCAGGACCAATCTGCCTTGCATGGGTGCCGGATACTTGTTCTCGTGCGAAAACACCTGGGCCAACGGAAATCGCAATCAGCGCATGATGAGCCCGCCGTCCACCGAGATGGATTGGCCGGTCACATAGCTGGAAGCCGAGCTGCACAGCCACAGCACGGCGTCGGCAATCTCTTCGGCGAGTCCGTGCCGCTGCATGGGGATACCGGGGAGCATGGCGTCGAGTGCTTCCTTCTGGCCGGCGGCCACCATTTGTTCGGCCATCGGGGTCCAGATCAAGCCCGGGCACACGGCATTGACGCGGATGTTGCGCGTGGCGTATTCCAACGCCGCGCTCTTGGTCAGCCCGAGCACGCCGTGCTTTGCCGCATGGTAGGTGCCACGCTCGGCACCGCCCACAAGCCCGCCCAGCGACGAGCAATTGACGATGGCGCCGTTTCCTTGCTGGCGCATGTGCTGCAGTTCGTACTTCATGCACGCCCAGATGCCGCGCAGATTGACCGAGTTCACACGGTCGAAGTCCTCGACCGTGGCGTCGGCGGTCTCCGCGAGCGCGTTCTGGATGCCGGCGTTGTTGAAGGCCACGTCCAGGCGGCCGAAGGCAGAGACGGTTTCCTTGACCATCGCCTCGACCTCGCCCAGATCGGCCACGTCGCAGCGGATGCCCATGGCCTTGTACCCGGCCGCCACCAGCTCGTCGGCAGCGGCACGTGCGCCGTCGCCGTTCACATCCGCCAGCGCAACGGACGCACCGGCCTGCGCGAAGGCCTTGGCGGTCGCCAAACCGATACCCGACGCTGCGCCGGTGACAAGTGCCACTTGGTTTTCGAAGGAGATTTTCATGATGTCAGTTCCTCTGTTGGAGATGTGTTCTGGATAAAGATGGGGCGACGAAATGGGTCCGGTACCTGGGTGTGCTGCGTTTGCAGCTGCTCCCGGGAGCCTCGTCCCTGGGCCTATGTGCTTGGAGATTTCCCGGGCTGCGCAAGCGGCACACGCATGCGATAGACCTTCGCGGCCGTGCCGAGGAACAGCGCAGCCCTCTCATCGGCCGAAGCCGACCGACGCGCGTGTCCGCCAGGTAGTCATCGATCATGTAGCGCAGCCCGGGCCGGTCGACCAGGTGGTGGTGCGCGTTGATGATGGGGATATCGGGCTCCAGGATGGGTTCGTCGCGCCCCACCTGCATCTGGCGATAGTCGCCGGACGACAGCGTTTGAGCGCGTGCCACGGAGAAGGCCACGGGGCTGGCAAGCGCGAGTGCCAGCAGGTTCCGGCGCTTCATGTCATCGCCTCAGCGACAGTCGCAACAATCGGTCCTTCGAGGGACCCTCCCCTCTCGGCGACCGGCTCGTCGTGAACACGTAGAGGTCGCGCCCGACCGGCAGCACGCGGGCCTCGCGCCACACGGTGCCGGCCGCGTCCTGCACCAGGGCCGCCGTGGCGGCACACACCGACAGCGCCTGGATGCACAGGGCGATGAGCAATGGCCTCATGTCAGTGCCTCCCTATCGAACATTCAGCAATCAGCCTTGGACCTGCTTTTGCTGCGCCGCCGGATACCGATCACCCACGATCTGAATCTTGGAGACGGCGGCCTCCAGCTCCTGCACTTCGGCCGGAGTCAGCATCACCTCGGCGGTGTGCAGGTTCTCGTCCAGATGGGCCAGCTTGGTGGTGCCGGGGATCGGCACGATCCACGGGGCCTTGGCCATCATCCAGGCCAGTGCCACCTGCGCGGAGGTGAGCCCCCGGGTTCTGCCGAACGTGTTGAGCACTTCCACCACTGCCAGATTCGCCCGGATGGCTTGCGGCGTGAAACGTGGCAGCGTGTTGCGGTTGTCATTGCCGGAATCAAAGCGCGTGTACTCGGTGATGCCGCCGCCAAGGAATCCTCGGTTGAGCGGGCTGTAAGGCACGAAGCCGATCCCCAATTCCTGGAGCACCGGAAACACCTCTTTTTCCTGGCCGCGCCACATCAGGTGGTATTCGCTCTGCACAGCGGTCACCGGCTGCACGGCATGGGCGCGGCGGATCGTCTGCGCATTGACCTCGCAAAGCCCAAAGCGCCTGACCTTGCCTTCCCGGATCAAATCCTTGACGGTGCCCGCGACGTCTTCGATCGGCACAGCGGGGTCGAGTCGGTGCTGATAGAACAGCTCGATGGTCTCGACCCGCAGGCGCTTGAGCGATTCCTCTGCGACACGCCGGATGTTCTGGGGCGTACTGTCCAACTCGCCCTCGAAGTACTTGCCGTCAACGATGCGGTGGCCGAACTTGGTGGTCACGTTCACCTTGCCCCGGAACGGGTACAGCCCTTCACCGGCAAGCTCTTCGTTGATGAGCGGACCATAGACTTGGGCGGTGTCGAACAGCGTGACACCGCGCTCGGCCGCCTGATGCAGCAACTCGATCATGGCCTTGCGATCAGGGTGGTAGCCGCGGTTGTAGTTCATGCCCATGACGCCGAAGCCCAAGGCGGAGACCTCCATGCGGAAGTCGCCTGAACCAAGGGTTCGCTGCTTGGTGATGTTGGGTAGGTCCATGGCATTGCTCCCCGATGAAGTCGTTGTGGCTTGCTGTGCGACGGCCGTTCCCATCATGAGAGGCGTGGCACATACGGCTGCGCCGACCGTTGCGCTTGCCTTCAGCAGGTCGCGTCGGCTGGAGGAAATTTTCTCGTTCATCGGATCTGCTCCTTCACTATTGAGAGGACAAAAAGCGCCGTATAGCGACGCGACGATCCAGCCTGCACCAAGCGTTCCCAATTGCGCCGGTCGTGACGTTCAGCCCCATGCTGACGCTCATCCGAATCATTCAATCGGGCAACCCATGCGAGAGGCCCATGACGGTTGGGGCGGATGCTTGTGCGGAGCCTCAGGGCTCGCTTGCAGGGCTTGGCTTTTGGGGCAGGATGCCTGCCCTTCTTGGCTGATACTGAACTTTAGGTCTCGTGCCCGACATTGAATAGACGGCAGAATCCGCATACCCCCATAAGCTGAACTCATGAATGGGGGCATCAAACACAGTCGGTTTTCGAGCGAAGTCAGACGACGCCTGTAAAATACAGCCCGTCCTATAAAGGAAGCTCATCAATGTCGCGCGACAACTTCAGCGACCTGCTGGCCTTCATCGCCGTAGCGCGCGCTCGCAGCTTCACTCGCGCGGCAGCCCAGCTTCGGGTCACACAGCCCGCCCTGAGCTACACCATCCGGACGTTGGAGGAGAAGCTGGGCGTTCGCCTTCTCACGCGCAGCACGCGGGGCGTGTCTCCTACCGAAGCGGGCCAGCGGCTGCTGGATCGCCTCGCACCGGAGTTCGACGAAATCGAGGCCGAAATCCAGTCGCTCGGCGAGCTTCGGGACGAGCCCATGGGAACGATCCGCATCACTGCCATCGACTACGCCATCCGAAGCACGCTGTGGCCCAAGCTGGCGAAGTTCCTGCCGAAGTACCCCAAGATCAAGGTCGAGCTGGTCAACGAGTACGAGAGCGTCGATATCGTTGCGCGCGGCTACGACGCCGGCGTGAGGTTCGGCCAGGAACTGGCCCAGGACATGATTTCAGTGCGGATCGGCCCGGACGTCCGCAACATGGTGGTGGGATCGAAGTCCTATTTCGCAGGGTGCCGGCCACCCAAGACGCCGCGCGACCTCACCGATCACGTTTGCATCAACCTGCGCACGTCCACGTACGGAGGCCTCTACGAATGGGAGTTCGCCAAGGGCAAGCGCACCGTGAATGCACGGGTGGATGGAGCGGTCACCTTCAATAACGCCTATGACATTTTCGAGGCGGTCAAGGCTGGCTTCGGACTGGCTTACCTGCCGGAAGACATGGTTCGTCCCTTGGTGTCAAAGGGGCAACTTGTCTCGGTACTGGAGGACTGGTGCCCGGTGTGGCCCGGGTTCCATCTCTACTATCCGAACCGGCGCCAGCCTTCACGCGCAATGACCTTGCTGGTCGACGCCTTGCGCTACAGGCCATAGCTGCGGAGTACTTGTATGTCTGGTGAGAACTTTCGCGACATCCTGGCCTTTCTCGCGGTTGCGCGCGAGCGCAGCTTCACCCGCGCGGCGGCCCAGTTGGGCGTGTCGCAATCTGCACTCAGCCATACCATTCGCGCGTTGGAAGCGCGGCTCGGGCTGCGTTTGCTGACCCGCACGACCCGCAGCGTATCGCCGACGGAGGCAGGCGAACGGCTGATCCAGCGAGTGGCCCCCCGGTACGAGGCGATCGCCGACGAGCTGGCTGCATTCGAGGAGCTTCGCGACAAGCCCGCGGGAACCGTACGCATCACCGCGTCTGATTTCGCGGCGAACACTATCCTCTGGCCCAAGCTCTCCAAGCTTCAACCGAAGTATCCCGACGTCAAGATCGAGATCGCGACCGAGCCGGGACTGACCGACATCGTGGCGGAGCGCTTCGACGCCGGTGTTCGTTTCGGCGATCAGATCACCAACGACATGACGGCGGTTCGGATTTCGAAAGAAATTCGCATGGTGATCGTGGGGGCGCCGTCCTATCTGGAAGGACGACCCTTGCCCAAGGCACCATCGGACCTGACCGAGCATGAGTGCATCAGAATGCGCTTCTCCATGCGTGGCGGGGTGTATGCCTGGGAACTCAGGAAGGGCCAACGACACCTGCAGGTACGGGTCGAGGGTTCGTGGACATTCAATGGCATCTACCCGGTTATCGACGCCGCGCTGGCGGGATTCGGCCTGGCGTACATGCCAGAAGAACTGGCACGTCCACATATCAAGAGCGGCCGACTTCAAACCGTGCTCAAGGACTGGTGCCCGACCTTTCCTGGGCTCCACATCTTCTTCGTCAGCCGGCGCCAATCGTCGCCCGCACTGTCGCTGATCGTCGAGGCATTGCGCTACCGCCGCTAGGCTGCTCCGATTGCGGGCGGAGCGATGGGATTCATGAGCGCCATTTATAGCCGCATGTAGTTTCTGGCGCCTACTCGCGCGAAGTTGTTCCAACTAAATTCGATAGGAACGCTCATTCGATTGAATGAGCGCTCGCAACGTCCTTTCGTCCATCCCGCGCCTCCAGACGCCCCTGTCAGGTGTTACTGGCACGCGACTCGCCCAAGGGGCTCAGCGGCGTGTCACCTGCGAGGATTGATGCGCCGGCCCATGCGGTCGGCCCAGCGAGAGGGGACGGCGATAGGCCTGTCTCTACAAGGAAAGTTCCTTTATGCGAATCCCATTCTTCAAAGTTTTCTTGACCGCCGCCACCCTACAGGCCGCGACCGCTGCTGTTGCCGCCCCCCAGGCCGAGAGCGCCTCATCGGCGCCCGCCCAGCAGGAGATCGTGCTTGCGGGAAGCCAAGCCTCGATCTCCGGTCCTGCCGAGACCTTCACCGGCCGGGCGCGGATTGACCCGCTGTGGCCGGCCAACAAGAACATCAACGCCAGCGGCGCGATGGTCACCTTTGAGCCCGGTGCCCGCTCGGCCTGGCACACCCACCCCTACGGACAGCGCCTGGTGGTGAGTTCGGGCGTCGGGCTCGGCCAGGAATGGGGCAAGTCCCTTCAGATGGTTCGCCCCGGCGATGCGATCTGGTGCCCGCCAGGCGTCAGACACTGGCACGGCGCTGCGCCGAAGACCGCCGTGACTTACCTGACGGTCACGGGCACCGTGGATGGCAAGAATGTGGACTGGATGGAGAAAGTCACGGATGACCAATACGAGGGCAAGCATGCGCGATGAAAGGCGCCCCATGGCCAGGGCAATGGCCATCATCGTCGTGGGCATGGCGACAGTGCTTTGCCAAGCCGCCCCGAACACGCAGGAGTCCAGAGATATGGTCAGTGCATCCACTGCATCCGCAACCCTGTCGGCCCGGCAGCAGGCCATCGTTCCCATCGGAGCCTTCGCTGCGGCAGGTGACATCGCCAAACTGAATACGGCTCTGAATCAAGGGCTGGACGCAGGCCTGACGGTCAGTGACACCAAGGAAATCCTCGTGCAGCTTTACGCATACGCGGGCTTCCCGCGCAGCCTCAATGCGCTGGGCGAACTGATGAAGGTACTGGAAGCACGCAAGCAGCGCGGCATCCAGGACGCCCCCGGTCATCCGCCCAGCCGCGCCATTCCGAAGGGTGACGCGCTGCTGGCCGCGGGCACGGCCAACCAGACCAAGCTGGCGGGCGCGCCGGTCAAGGGACCGCTGTTCGACTTCGCTCCCGCCATCGATGACTACCTCAAGACGCATCTCTTCGGGGACATCTTCGAGCGCGACAACCTCGACTGGCAAAGCCGCGAGCTGGCCACTGTGAGCATGCTGTCTGCACTGCCTGGCGCCGAGTCTCAACTGCAGTCCCACATGGGCATCAGCTTGAACACGGGCCTCACGGCTGATCAGTTGCGCCAACTCAGCCAGGTGCTGGCCGATCGCGTCGACGCCGACACGGCACGGCGCGCGCAAGAAGCGCTGAATCGGCAACTTGCCAGCAGATCAGGAGGCAAATGATGAAAGCGACGATGCTCTATGGGCCGCGCGACATTCGTTTCGAGGATCGTCCCGACCCGCAAATCACTCGCCCGCCGATGGGCGCGGCGTCTATGCCCGCATGAATCTGCACGTCTGATGGAGACTGGCGCTGGCATTTCTCGAAAATATTTTTTGCATGGGGTGCATCCAAACGACGCGATGGCGGGTAGTACCAGCAGCAGCCCAAAAAAAGGCGCTGCTTCAGTCCCCTTCACAAAACTGTTTGGAGAATTGCAATGTTGACCTCTCGTTCCGCATCCCGCACCGCCGCCGTTTCCTTCGCTGTAGCCACAGCGGCCCTGCTCGCTGCCTGTGGCTCGATGCACAAGCCGACCAGCACTTTCTCCCAGGCATCGCTGCCCGCCCCCATCCAGGTTCCTGCAGGGAACAAGGTCGCGTGGGAAACCGTAGGCAGCGGTGACATCACCTACGAGTGCCGCGACAAGGCCAACGCGCCTGGCCAGACGGAATGGGTCTTCGTGGGACCCGATGCTGTGCTGAAGGACCGCATGGGCAAACAAGTGGGCCGCTACTACGGACCCCCTGCAACCTGGGAGGCCAACGACGGCTCCAAACTCACCGCCACCCAGCTGGCTGTGGCGCCGTCCGGCGCGGGCAATCTGCCTTACCAGCTGGTGAAGGCAAACCCAGCCATGGGCAGCGGCGCGCTGGAGGGTGTGAGCTACATCCAGCGCGTGGCGCTCCAGGGCGGAGTGGCGCCGGCTGACAAGCCCTGCATGGCTGCCAACAAGGGCCAGAAGACCACCGTGAAGTACCAGGCCGACTACATCTTCTGGAAGCCCATGTAAGAGCCGGCAGCGGCGCGGATACACTGGACGAAGGATTTCCCGCAACGCCCCCTTCGCTCCATTTCGTGCCGCCCGCTGCCTCCCAGAACAACGAAGCTTTCGACCATGACGCAGCATTGCATGCATGTGCACGCGGCGAACGCGATGCTTTGCAGCGGATTTATGAGGCCGAGGCGCGCTTTCTCCTGGGCGTGGCACTGCGCATCGTCCGCGATCGCGCTGCTGCGGAAGACGTGCTGCACGATGCGTTTGTCTCCATCTGGAACCGCTCATCCACCTTCGACGGCAATCGCGGAAGTGGTCGAGGGTGGATCTACAGCGTGGTGCGGCACGCCGCCCTCAACCGTGTACGGGATGGCGCACGCGAAACCGTGCTGGATGAAACTGCCCATGAAGCGCATGACGCCCAGGCCGCACTTTCGGCATGGAAGGAAGGCGGCAGTGAATGGGAGCGGCAGGCGATGCTGGGTCGTCTTGGCGATTGCCTCGACCGGCTGGAGCCCGAGCGCCGCGCCTGCCTGTTGCACGCCTATGTGGACGGCTGCAGCCACAGCGAAATTGCGGCGCGTGTGCAGGCGCCGCTTGGTACGGTCAAAGCCTGGGTTCAACGCGGACTGCGTGCCCTGAGAGAGTGCATGCAATGAGCGGCGACACCCACCTCAATCCCTCAGAGTCGACGGATGGCGGCTCCCCGGACGATCTCCAGATGCAGGCCGGCGAGTACGTATTGGGCACCCTCAATGCAGCCCAGCGCCGCTCCATCGAATCCCGTCTGCCCTACGAGCCTGCGTTGCGCACGGCCGTGCAGGCGTGGGAGCAACGGCTCCTGCCGCTGGTTCAGCTGGCGCCCCCCATCGAGCCCTCCGCAACGCTGTGGCAGCGCATCGCGGCCAGCGTCAAGCCGGCCAGGCCAGCGGTCCGCGCACAGCGTGGTGCCTGGTGGCACTGGGATAGCCTCGCCCTTTGGCGCGGCTTGGCGGGTGGCGGCTTTGCCGCTGCAGCACTGCTCGCGGCTGTGCTGGTGGTGCGAGAGGCATCACCGCCGGCTGCCCCGCGCTACTTCGTCGTGCTGGCAGCGCCGCAGAATCAGGCCCCCGGGTGGGTGGTCCAGGCCCAGTCTGAAGGCCGTCTGCGCCTTGTGCCACTGGGCAAGGATGCCATTCCGGCGGAAAAATCCCTGCAGTTCTGGACCAAGGCCGACGGCTGGAAAGCGCCGGTGTCCCTGGGTCTGGTCAAACCGGGCGAAGCCATCGAAGTGCCGGTAGACCAGTTGCCGCCTCTGCAGCCGAATCAGCTTTTCGAGCTCACCCTGGAGCCAGAAGGCGGCTCCCCGAGCGGACGCCCGACAGGGCCCATTCAGTTTATCGGCCGCGCTGTACAGATCTAGAGCGAGGTGTGCACTTTCAAGTGCCCGCGTCGGCTCTCCGCGCTGGTGATCACACGCTCCAGGCGTCGCATTGGATGCGGCCGGCCTGGCCTTCGGTTTCAGAACGAGTGGCGCAGGCCCAGCATCAGGCCGGTCTGCGACGCGCCCGCCAGCGGGCTGCCGCCGGCTGCGGCCGAGCTGACCGAGATGGCCAGGCGCTGTCCGTTGTCAATGCGCGCAGCCTGGGCATAGACCGCCGTGCGCTTGGAGAACCTGTAGGTGGCGCGCAGGGCCAGCAGGGTGGAGCGGTCGCCGCCCTGGGCATAGCGCAGTTGCTGCAGCTGGCCATCGACCACGACGGCGGCGCTGGGGGACCAGGACAGGCCGCCCCAGGCCAGGGTGCTGCGCGGCGTGGCGCCGTTGCTGGCCGAGGCTGCCTGGGCCGCGTCGTTGTCGCGGCGCATGAGGCCGGCGCCCAGCTTGATGGTGGGTGACAGCGCGGCATAGCCGTTGAGCATGATGCGGCGGTCCTTCAGGTCCGAGCGCGTCAGCCCTGCAAATGCTCCGGCGCCGCCGCGCATCTCGTCCACGGCCAGCGCAAAGCCCCAGGGCGCGGTGTCGTACTTCAGCATGGCGGACCATTGGCGGCAGGCCTGCCTGTCCGTGGCCGATTCGCCGGCGCAGTTGGTGCCGGCCGGGCTGGGGCCGGCGTTGACGGCATCGCGTCCCAGGCTGTAGGCCGCACCCAGGCTCCAGGCGCCGAAGCGCCCCCGGTAGGCCAGGGAGTTGTCGGTGCGCGTGTTGGGGATGTAGCTGTCCAGGCTGCTCAGACCGAAGGCGTTGGGACCCAGCAGGTCGGCGTCGAACAGCGCCCAGTACAGCATGGTGTAGTTGCGCCCCAGCGAGACGCTGCCCCAGCCGCCGGACAGTCCCACCCAGGCCTGGCGCCCGAAACCCCGCCCGCCCTGGTTGAAGGTGCCGGCATCCGGGCCAAAGCCTGACTCCAGCGCAAAGATGGCGCTCAGGCCGCCGCCCAGATCCTCGCTCCCGCGCAGCCCCCAGCGCGACGGTGCCGTTCCCGTGAGGCCGGGCATGCGCGTCAGCGATCCGCCGCCTTGCACATTCGTCAGGTGCTCGATCCCGGTGTCCAGATGGCCGTACAGCGTCACCGATGAGCCGGTCTGGGCCTGGGCGCCGCCTGCTGCTGCCAGCATGGCGAGTGGGGCGAGGCGGGCCAGACAAGCCCGCAGTGGGCGCCTGGCTGGGGGTTGGGGAATGCTCTTGAGAGTGCGTTTCATGCTTTTGTCTCCTGTCGTTGTCGTCGTGGAATCGGCACGCCGCAACGCTGCGCCTCGGATAGGGCTGCAGTGGCGGGTGCGGGGAAATGGGAGAAAGCGGCTGGGCGCCCTGCGCTTCAGGTGCCCGGGAGGTCCCGGTACATGACGAAGCGCGCCACGCGGCGCGTGATCAGCCAATGGCCTTCGGGACTGCGGCCAAAGGTGTCATCGAACTCGCCAACGAGCTGGCGCGGTTGGGCCGGGTGGCCGTGCGGCGTGATGGCATCGGCCTCGTCGCAGGACCACAGCAGCACCTGGCTGCGCGCGCTGGCGCGGTCCGGGCCTTGCAGTTCCACCAGCGTGTTGGTGACCAGATGCCGGGTCATGCGGCCCGCAGGACGCCGGGAGTACGCGGCGGCGATGGCTGCGCGCCCGCCCAGCACCTCGCCGCCGGGCCGTTGCAGCTGGCCGTCTTCGGCAAACAGCTGCGCCAGGGCCTGGGCATCACCGGCATCCGCAAAGGCAGCAGCGCGCAGCACCAGGTCCAGGCAGGCCTGGCGGGCCAGCAGCCGGTCGATTTCATGGTTCATGTTTCTTGTCTCCCCGGAATTCGCAGCCTGCGATGGGCTGTCTTGATCCAGGCCCCAAGCATTCCACGCTGGCATCGATCCGGCCAATGCCGGAGCCCCGGCCATCAATGCGTTTTTCTTATGGGACAATCAAAACACGGTTTTCCAACGTGCCGTTCAGCGCTTTTCCATGAACCTTTACCTTGCCCCTTGGGCCGGCCCGGCCACCAGCAATCCTTCGCGTTTTCCCGAGTTGGCAGGCCATTTGCGGGCCATGCGCGCCATGCTGGGCGTGGTGCGCCACGGCAGCACCACGCGGGCCGCCCAGGCTATGCATCTTTCTCAGCCGGCCGTGGCGCGCTCGGTGCTGCAACTGGAAGAGGCCTGTGGCCTGCCGCTGTTCATGCGGGGGGCGCGCGGCATGATGCCGACCCCGCTGGGCAGCCAGCTGGCCGCCCGCATCGAGGCCATGCTCCAGCATCTGGGCAGCGGCGCGGCCGACGCCCAGGCCGCCGCCACGCTGGCGGCCAGGCGCCCTCCCCTGCCCGAGCGTTTTGCCGAGAGCGTGCCTGCGGGCCAGCTGCGCGCCCTCGTGGCCATTGCCGACTGCGGCAGCGAATCCCTGGCCGCGCAGTGGCTGGGCCTGACGCAGCCCGCCGTGCATGCGGCGCTGCAGGGGCTGGAAGCCAGTCTGGGCATGCAGCTGTTCTACAAGCTGGCCTTCGGCACGCGGCTGACGCCGTCCGGCGAAGCGCTGCTGCGCCGTGTCAAGCTGGCCCTGGCCGAGGTGCGCGGCATGGACAGCGATATTTCCGCCTGGCGCGGCGAGATCCGGGGGCGCGTGGTGGTCGGCGTGCTGCCGCTGTCGGTGGGAATCTTCCTGCCGCGCGCGGTCGACAGCCTGGCCGCCAGCCACCCGGACATCGAGGTCAGCATCGTGGACGGCACCTACGAGAGCCTGGTGCAGCACCTGCTGAGCGCCGACATCGACGCCATCGCTGGCGCCCTGCGCGCCGACATGCCCTCCGATGAGGTACGCCAGCTGCACCTGTTCGACGATGACCTGGTCGTGGTGGCACCGGCCGGCCATGCCTGCCTGGGCTGCGGCCAGTTGGCTCTGGAGGACTTGCTGCAATGGCCCTGGGTGTCGCCCCTGCCCGGCACGCCGGCCGACCGCGCCATGGTCCAGCTGTTCCGCAGCCAGGGCCTGGAGCCGCCGCGCGCCAGCCTGCGCGCCAGCAGCCCGACCATGACGCTGGCCTTTGTGCTGCAGACGGGCCGGCTGGCCCTGGCCTCGCGCGGACAGGCCCTGCAGGATGACCACGGCGGGCAGTTGTCCATCGTGCCCGTGGACCTGCCTTCCACACGCAGGCGCATCGGGCTGGCCACGCGTGCGCTGAGCACGGCATCGCAGGACCTGGAGCTGTTCATGCAGGCCTGCCGGCGGGCCGTGGGCGATCCGCCGGCCTAGCCTGAGCGCAGCGCTCGCTCAGCGGCCCATCCAGTCGAGCAGTGCCCTCGACACCTGCTGCGGCTGCTCCATGGTGCTCATGTGGCCGCTGTCCTCGATCACCACCAGCTCGGCGCCCGGGCACAGGGCATGCATGCGCTCATGGCGTGACAGCGGGCTCCAGGCATCCTGGCGACCGCAGGCCAGCAGGGTCGGGCAGCTCAGTTGCCGGAGCACATCGCCCGCATCGGGGCGGTTCAGCAAGGCATTGATCTGCGCAGCAAACACCTCGGGCGTGAAGCGCGCCACCATGTCGAGCACCTCGCCAAACAGTGGCGTGTCAAGCCGGTCGGGATGCACCATGCCGCGCGCCCATTGCAGGCCCATCTCGCGCATGCCGCTGTGCCGGGCGATCTGCAAGAGCGCCATGCGCTTGGCGCGTTCGCTCTCGCCGGCCTCGCCCGGGGCGATGGGGTCCATGCCGGTGTCCAGCAAGGCCAGCCGCTCCACACGCTGGGGAGCCATGCTGGCAATGGCCAGGGCCACGCGCCCGCCCATGGAATGGCCCGCCAGCGAAAACCGCTCGGCCGCCACGCAGTCCAGCACAAGGCGCGCCATGTCTTCGATGGTGGCCGCCGCGCCATAGGACGGAACAATGCACTCGGCAGCACCGGCAAAGGACAGGGCCGCCTGCTGCTCGTGCCAGACCGTCTCGTCGCACAGCAGGCCCGGCAGAAGTACCACGCAAGGCCGGCTCATGCTGCGTTCTCCAGGATGAGGTGGCCGACAGCGGTGTTCGATGCCGGCACATGGTAGAAGCGGTGGTTGACCTTGGGCAGCGGCGCGGGGCCATCCACATCGGCCATGGCACCGCGCGCGATCAGCCACATCACCAGCTCGATGCCTTCGGAGCCAGCCTCGCGCACGTAGTCGATATGCGGCATC